>CAZEYG010000351.1:0-2893 GCA_964516575.1 uncultured Defluviitaleaceae bacterium | reverse complement strand
AGAGTAATCGAATGAATACCCGGATAATGTTTCCGTACACTTACATCTGCAAAAGAATGCTTTTTAGAGTAAAACTTCTTCTCATTTTCTTTTAATGAAACTTCTGATATTTTGAATATCTTCCGATTTCTCTTTCCACTTGATTTTACATAATCTATTCCATATTCGAGCCTTACTTTTGCCGCTTCCTTCGTAGAAATTGCAAATGAAAAAATAATATCTTCTCCAAGGGAAATAGCTGTTGCCCCTAATGCAAAATCGTAGACGTCAACAGGAGCAACACTATTACATCCAAAAAGAGCCAACACATCTTGATTACCCTTTTTAAGTAAGGTTCGGCATCCGTGTTTTACTATCCAATTGGTATCTTCGTTTTTGCCATACCAATCCTTTGCCAGCTTTGCTACTAAATCAGGGTGTGTTTTAGAAATGTCATTTAAATTATTAGCAACGCTCTTTCGTACATGCACTGATGGATCAGTCTTTAGTTGTGTAAGTATAGGCAGAATAGGTTTTGGGTCTTTTTTGAAGCTGTTTAATGCTATACCCCAAGGCAACGCAGGACGGCAACCCTCACTGGCAAGCCTTCGGACATGTTCATTTTCATGCTTAGACCAAACATACATCTGTGCCATCATACGCTCTTCATGATTAATAATAAACGGTCTAACGGCAAACTCAGAAGAAGCGTATAGAGTATATCGCTCTAATGCCCCTATAGATATATCCCAATTTATTTCATCCTGTCCGTAAATCTCAACAAAAGTCGGAAAGAAGCCAACAAAACCGTCCAGCCAACTTCCGTAGTTCATAACCACCTTATCAATAATACCAATGGCTTCGTTATAATCTGCCGGTAAGTATTTACCCAAATTAGTACTAATTTTGTAAATCCTGTCTTTTAATTCTAAGGCATCCCACGTTTCATCCATTGTTGATTTTAGAAATTCGTCCACTTGAAATAGGTTATAGACTGATTTTATATCCAAGGCCACTTTAAGCAGTGATTCGTGGTTATACCTATTTTTAATTAAATCCGGCATTCGTATTAGCTTCCTTTCAAGTATGGTTTAATAAATCATACCACACATAATATGACAACAGTGGGTCATGTTTTGGGAATAAGCATTTATCCCCAATCAAAAAGGTCAAAGGGTCAAAGGGTCAAAGAGTCTACATGTTATTTGTTACGTATATATTCAAAATAGGCAAACAGTCCTTCGCTTAGTACAGGGTCTATAACAGGAAGCTGAACCTCTTCTTCAAGCACCTTTGCTATTTCTATAGTAGACATCCCGGTGCAGGCAAGGGCAATAACTTGTGCGCCCATTGCTTTTTGCTCCTTTGCTTTTTTTATTACGCTTTTTCTGCCTTCCTCCGTCATTAAATCCAAAGTGCAGTTTATTCCCTCGGGTTTGCCTATATCAATTATTTTATCCTGCATAACTTCTATGTATGGATCAGGCGCATAGTCTGTTATACCAAGAAGCGCTATTTTTGTGCCGTATTTTTGGGCAAGTGCGGCTGTGCTTTCGCCGGCGCCTACAACCGGTATGTTTGGGAATTCCTTTCGTATAAGCTCAACTCCCGGATCATCAGCGCAACTTACAATAATCATGTCTTTATTTTTGAATTCTTGTGTTAGCTTTAGGATTTTGGGAATAGCGATTTCTTTTGTTTCCGGGCTGTGGATGCCGGTTATTTGATCCGGCAAGCATTTGCTTTCGACTTTTAACCCAGGGAAGTTATCTTCTATAATTTTACCATGTAGATTAAGTAATTGATTGTCTTCTAAGGTGACAACTCTGATAAGGCCTATTTCAAATGATTTTTTCATACTATTCACCCCTCACTAATGCTGTTATAATTTTATCTTGCTTTTATTAGCATAACAGCAGTTTAAATGCCCCCCACAGCTTGATGTTGGAAAGTTACATTCCACAAGGCTTGTTTCTTCGCCGCTAATAGGCCGGTCTTTAACCTGTTTTACGATTCCAAGCACCTTCATAACCTCGTCGTCGTCGCCTTCAATCTGTAGTACGGTTGCGCCTTCGGCGCCTTGAATCCCACCCCGGCCGATTACATTTACGTCGACTTTGCCAAGCAGCATTGCCGCTTCAATTTCTGTTACAATCTCTCCTTCAATAGGGAACAACCCGCAAGACATGCCCATTGAATAATCAACACTCTTACGCCGGGACTTTCTGATTGCGTCCTTGATAATACCCATTGTTAGCTTTTCAAGTCCAGCGGTAATAATAACCCTTGCTCCTTCGGTCATTAAAGCAGAGGATGCTCTTCCAAAGCTACCTCCTGCCGGGCTTCCGGCCATCATAGCAGCGTTGCCACATACGTCAATCAGGTTTGCGCCTATAAACACAACGTCCCCGTCAGAAAGCTCCATAAGACGCTCGTCAATATCCGCATCAATGTTAGATATGTTGCCGTTATGCAAAAGAAGCGTATGGGCTCCGTTTCCGTTTTCTAAAGCGCCAACTGCTCCACGGGCCGTTATCCGTCCGCAAATTCTGGATTTTTCTCCGGCCAAAATTTCTGCTATACATGAAGTTGTCGTTCCGCCTTTGATTACGATTTTACCGTTATCCAGCGCATCCTTAACAAATTGTTGACGGCATAACGCTTCAGCAATAAACCATTTGCCTTCATTTACTGTAAGTGTAAATTGTGCTACAGACATAATACCCCTCCTTAATCAGGTTACAAAACAAATTCCCCATTATCAATCAAAAGCTTATCGTCCAAATAAAGCGTAGGTTTTAAAATGATTCCATCCATATGACAATCAGCCTTATTGATTCCGCCGAAGGAAGTGTTTGTGCCAAAAGCTATGTGGACAGTGCCATAAACCTTTTCGTCCTCTAATATAATGCCG
>CAZEYG010000350.1:0-2910 GCA_964516575.1 uncultured Defluviitaleaceae bacterium | reverse complement strand
AAAATTCAAATAAAAATTTAAACTTTATGGTGTATGATATGGCTAAAAAATCTGTTATAGCTGAGATTGATATAAATGAAATAAAATATCCAAACATTGGTGTCGGGCGCCTTGAAGAGGAGAATGTGTTTATTAAAAACAGTATACCCGGTCAAAGAGTAGAAGCCCAGCTTGCTAGAAAAAAAGGGCAGTTGTTTGGTAAGGTATTAAGCGTGGCGAAAAAATCACCTATAGAAACAGAGCCGTTATGTGGGAATTTTAACTATTGCGGCGGATGTGCCTTTCAAAATCTTAGTTATGAGAGTGAGCTGAAATTTAAGGAGGACATGTTGTATAAGCTGATGTGTCAGGTTCCGGGCTGTAAACATACGTTTGAAGGGCTTAACCATCTTTCGGGCTGTAATGGATACCGAAATAAAATGGAGTATTCTTTTGGCGATGAAGAAAAAGGGGGAAGGCTTGCCCTTGGAATGAGAAAGAGGGGCAGTTTTTACGAGGTTGTTACAGCTTCCGGATGTAATATTGTCGATAACGATTTTAGCGAAATACTTGTTTGTGTCCTTAATTATTTCGCAAGGAGAAACGAACCATTTTATCATAAGGGTCAAAAAACAGGTTCTCTCAGGCATTTGATTATCCGCAAGGGTTATTATACAGGCGAAATACTTGTTAATTTGGTCACTACATCTAAGCTGGAAAGTGACCTGATTCCTTTGCTTGACGAGTTAAGGAGTATTGAGGTTAAGGGGGCTTTAGTTGGTTTTATACATACGGTTAACGACTCCTTAAGTGACGCTGTAAAATGTGACAAATTAATTGTATTATGGGGCAGAGATTATTTTTATGAAAGGATGCTCGGACTTACATTCAAGATATATCCCTTTTCCTTTTTCCAGACCAATTCAAGAGGAGCCGAAAAGCTGTATTCTATTGTAAGGGAATATGTAGGCATGGCAAAAGAAGAGGTTTTGTTTGATTTGTATTGTGGAACAGGCACTATTACTCAAATTTTAGCAGACAACGTGAAATGTGCTGTGGGAGTTGAGCTTGTGCCGGAGTCTATAGAAGCTGCTATAGAAAACGCAAATTTAAACAACATTAGCAACTGTCGGTTTGTTTTAGGTGATGTTCAAAAGGTTGTGGATGAAATCGGCATAACTCCTGATTTAATTGTTATTGACCCGCCGCGAGAGGGAATTATGCCAAAAGCCATAAGTAAAATCATTGAATTTAACTCTAAAAAAATAGTTTATGTTTCCTGTAACCCTTCAACACTGGTGAAGGACTTGCAGAAGTTTGTGGAAGCCGGGTATGTTGTGCAAAAGTGGTGCGGAATGGATATGTTCCCAAGGACGGCGCATGTTGAGACGTGCGTGCTTTTGTCCCTTTGAATAAATCTATCCACCCACACCATTTGCTCCAAAGCCTTTGCCTTAAGTTTGTTATGGGAATTATACTACTTGATTAGGGATTGGGATTATTAAAACTAACAGGCTTTGCCTGTGTATGACCGAATTTGTTGCCCGGTGAAGGGCTGGACAAATCAAAATAGATTCTTGAATCTTTCGTCACACCAAAATCTTTATTAGAGCCGCTATCCTGAACCCTGTTAAAAGCTTCTCGGAACATAGCATTATGGGCTTCCTCACGGTTCAAGAGGAAGTCAATTGTTTCCTTAACCTTTTTATCATCAATTTGACGGTATAGGTATTCATAAACAACCTTTGCTCTCTGCTCGGATGCAATATTTGAAAGCAGATCAGCGCATAAATCCCCGGTTACTGTGACATAATCACCTGTCCATGAATAACCTGATGAGTTAATGAGCCCCGGATTCAGGCCTAATATTACATGGGTTTGGATTTCACCGGCGCTGATTGTTTTGTGATCCACATCATGTCCGTTAAGAAGATTGATTGTTTGCCCAACCATTTCCATATGGCTAAGCTCTTCTGCGGCAATATCCATAAACAAATCCTTGATTGCAGGATCCTTAATACGGAAGCTTTGCGACATATACTGCATAGCAGCTTTTAATTCACCGTTGCCGCCGCCAAGCTGCTCTTGCATTAACACAGCGTATTGCGGATTAGCTCTTTCAACCTCGACCGGATGAAGCAATTGCTTTTCATGTTTAAACATTTCTAAAACACCTCCTTTTGCATAGTGTCTGTAAAAAGTGGAATATTATCCATAATGGAGGTGTTTTTATGGTATCCCGCAAATCGGTTATCACGTTCGGTATGGTGGCTATCCCCATTGCAATGTATACGGCAACACAAGACAATGATATCCACTTTAATCAACTACACAAAGAAGATCACAGCCGCATTCGTTATAAGAAAACCTGTGGTCATTGTGGCAAGGAAATTAAGTCGGAAGATATTGTAAAGGGTTATGAATATGACAAGGATCAGTATGTGGTTGTGACAGATGAAGAGATTGAAATGATCAAAACAGAAAAAGAAAAATCCATTCAGATTCTACATTTTGCCCAGCTAAATCAAATTTCTCCAGTCTACTACGACAAAACCTATCAAGCCATACCCCAACCAGGAGGCGAAAAGGCTTTTGAGTTACTACGCAGTGCGCTAATGGCTGAGCAAAAGATTGCCATTGGAAAAACCGTTATGGGTACTAAAGATACGCTGATGGCGATTATCCCCCGCGAAGACGGCGTCCTTATCTCCACTATGTTCTACGCTGAGGACATTAAAGAGCTGCAAAAACCATACTCTAGAACCGAAGTAAACGAAGCGGAACTTAATATGGCAAAGATGCTGATTAATTCAATGGATACGCCCTTTGACCCTAAGAGCTATAAAGATGAATACCAAGCTAAGCTCCGTGCCTTGATAGAGACAAAAATATCGGGCAGGGAAGTTGTTGCGCCGGAATCGGAAGGGCCTG
>CAZEYG010000349.1:0-2920 GCA_964516575.1 uncultured Defluviitaleaceae bacterium | reverse complement strand
CCAACCCGGCAATCGTGACCCGCAGGCCGCCAGACAGCAAGCCTGTGAGCTTTTGTTTGCCGTTCGCAAGATATTTGACGTTGTAAAGCAGCTGGAGCAACAAAGTAATCACGACTATCTTGCACGAACGATGAATATGCCTACCTGCCGTACACTGCTTGAGGAGCTGTGCCGCCAAATGTTGCAGTTAGGCTTCTCCATGGCGCACAGCAATCACCCTAGCTATATCCATAAGGCAGTAGATTATATGCAGCAAAACTATATGAATAATATATCGCTTAAAGAAATTGCGGAGCTTGTGAATTTAAACCCTTGGTATTTGAGCACGCAATTCAAGCGCTATTTGCAGGAAAGCTTTTCCGAACACCTCACCCGTGTCCGGATTGATGCCGCCAAAACCCTCTTGCAGCAAAATGACTTGAAAATTTATGAGGTTTCGGAAATGGTAGGCTTTCAAGAGCCGACATATTTTAATACCGTTTTCAAAAAGCTGGTAGGCGTTTCCCCAAAAGGCTATCAAAGTAGGTTTTTCTGGAAGGAATAACGCCGGAATCTCCATGTTTTTCGCCGCTTTGGCATATCAATAAGGGGGCTTGACTAGCCCCCTTCAACTTTCTGTAATTGCAATTCATTATATTTGCTTACTATTAATCGCCTCAATTGCGTTAAAAACCGATGATACATAAACGGCTGTGCTGATTGGGATGAGCGTAAATCGGCCATAAAGCATGGATTGTGCCAAGGATACACTGTTGTCTGCCTCGGGTCTTTACACCCGACCCAGTAGAAAAACCCGGAATATCCTGTATAAAAAATGTAAAATCTTCTCCGCCTGTTGACGGAATAGGGTCAACAGCCGTAATCCGACCGGTTGTAAGATTAATATTTTCTATACTCTTAAGAGCAATCGGATAAACAGATTAAGGGTTGATAACGGCAGGTACATCATGAATGAATTCAAGCTCGGCAGTGCATTGATGAGTTGCAGCGGTATGCTCAGTCACATTTTCATATCTTCCAAGTTAGCGTTCAAATCTTTGTCATAGCTGCGTGCGGTTCCAACCTTCTTCACTTCTTCCGGCGTTACATTGTAGGTCATTCCGTTTCCTGCGTGAATACTGCATATTGAGCTTACACAAGTATCCTTAGGATCAACGTTGCGGCTGACAATCGTCTGAACCGCCGTAATTATTGCCGCCGAAGCAACTACCGGGTCAATGTTTTTATGCGGAACACCACCGTGGCCGCCTTTACCGCGCATCGTAATATAAAACCGGTCAACTGCCGCCATTAAGCCGCCTTTCTTTAAGCCTATCTGACCGACAGGGATTTCAGGATTACAATGAAGCCCAAAAACAATATCAACATTCGGATTTTTCAGCGCCCCATTATCAATCATAAGCTTTGCGCCTACATTCCGTTCCTCTGCAGGCTGAAAAAAGAACTTAACGCTGCCATGGATATTATCTTTCATTTCGGCCAAAACTCTTGCGGCACTAAGCAGTGACGCCGTGTGTGTATCATACCCACATGCATGCATCACATTTGCAACCTGAGATTTATATGGGCAGTCCGAAAAGCCGCTCATTCAATCTGCCAAGAATTGTATATATCTGCACGCCGATGGTACAAGGGGTATTACGATCTGCCGCCAGATATTCATGTCATAGGCTGTTGGTGCATCTGCGGCCGAAGTTTGATGAAGCGTTCAAGGCTACCCCAGTAGAGTCAAGGCCTGGGGCTCTTGCGTCAGAGGATTTGAAACGGCTTATGTGTAGCAAGCGAAAGATAGTGGTGCTACGCCAAAAATCTGTAACAAATGGATGGTCGACGAGGCAAACAGGTCAGCGTAAACAGCATACCAAGGAAAATTAATTATAATAATGATGCATGTGCCGGATACGTTTTTCAATTTCTTTTTCTATTTGTTGTTCTAGTTCTTCTTGGTCGATAAAAGAGAACAGCCTCATTTAATCCCCTTTTGTTATGTTACCCCGCTGTATAATTGAGATTACTCATCTTTTTTCGTTATGTTTCATTGAATTGTTCCTTGATTATGGCTTACTGATCCGCCGCAGCCAAATGCGAAAATTCGAGCTGATTCTTTTCATTATCATGAACCTTTATGCGGTTATTAATATAATTCATTAAAACATCATTAGCAGCAGATAACTTGTCAAGCAAGTTATCAATCTCAATCTCGATACGCTGAACCTCTATTTGATACTGATTGATTTTTGGATTTACATAGTTATCTGACTTGACTTTTAATACTTTAAACTCTTCAAGTTTTTTACACATCCCATCGAAAACTAAATCCTCTACTTCATTAGCGTATATTGTTCCGTCTCCAGCACAAGTCATCTTCCGCATTTTACCACTTCTAATAAAAACTCCGTGGGTTTTAGGCTATGAGATAGAAAATCTTATTGACAAACAAATATATTAGAGCTAATATATTAAGATGTAATTTACTTTAAGCAGGTGATTTAATGTTTGAGGATAAACAAAAGTCAGAACTTATAATGGCAATTTTCCGTTTCAAGAAAATCAACACAAGTATTTTGAGCAGTAAAACACTACGTATGAACGAGATTGTAGCAATGGTTATGATTGAGGATAACTGTCTTGTGTGTGAGGATATGCCGCTAATTACAGCAATTGGCGACGCATTATGCATTACACAGTCGGCGGTTTCACAACTTCTTGCCACCCTTGAAAAGAAGGGGTACGTCAAGCGTGGTATTCATGAGCAGGATAAGCGCAAATATCACTTTGAGCTTAGTGATGAGGGGCGGCAGGTAACGAGAGAGATGATGTCTCAAACCGACAATGTATTTAAACAGTTGTCATTACGACTTGGCGATGACCGCTTGCAGGAGCTTATTAAAATTTTAAATGCCTACTCGGAAATCGCCGA
>CAZEYG010000348.1:0-2982 GCA_964516575.1 uncultured Defluviitaleaceae bacterium | reverse complement strand
TGAACCAAAGGCTTCCAAAATACCTGCAAATTCAATACCAATAACACCACCGCCGATTATAATAATATCCTTCGGCACGTTATTAATCGAAAGAGCTTCTTTGCTTGTCATTACGCCGTCAAGCTCAATGCCTTTTATAGGAGGCTTAGAAGCCTTTGAGCCCGAAGCAATAAGTATATTTTTTGCACTTACAGTTTTAACTCCGTCGGAAGAACATATTTCAACCATACCGGGCGCTAAAATTTTCGCTGTACCTTTAGCGATCTCAACCTTATTAGATTTCAATAAAAACTCCACACCACCGGACAGCGTTTTAACAATTTTGTTTTTTCTTGACTGAACCTTATCCATATCGACGCTAAAACCGTCGGTTTTGATGCCATATTGCTCCGAATGGCTAAAGTAGTTGGCTATTTGAGCACTTCTAAAAAGAGCCTTTGTTGGTATGCAGCCTACGTTAAGGCATGTTCCGCCAAATTGTGCCTTTTCAACAATAAGAACATTCGCACCTAGTTGCGCGGCTCGAATAGCAGCTACATATCCGCCCGGCCCACCGCCTATTACAATTAAGTCCTTATCCATAAATCCTCCTACCGATTATATCTTTTCTCGTTTTAATAGGGCACTAAGGGTTACTAGTATTCCACCCTTAGTGCCTAACATTCAAGTAATTTCTATAACCACTTAAAATCTGCAAGGTTGGCCGTAACCTCTTGCAGGAAACGGGCACCGGGAGCGCCGTCTATAATTCTGTGGTCATGAGTAAGGCTCATATTCAAAACTGAGCCGATAAAGAAGGAATTGTCCTTTACAAGCACCTTTTGAATAATTGCGCCTATACCTAAAATAGTGCTTTCAGGTATATTTAAAATAGGAGTAAAGTAAGTTATGTTAAACATACCTAGGTTAGTTATCGTGATAACGCCGTTTTCCATATCTTCCGATTTAAGAGCGGCTTTCTTCGCTCTGTCGGAAAGATCGGCCAGCTCAATGCAAATACTACGAAGGTCTTTTAAATTAGCGTGTTTAATAACTGGCACAACAAGGCCGTTGGGAGTATCAACCGCGACACCAATGTTAATCTCGTTACAGACAGTAGTATGGTTTGCGTCTACAACTTTTGTCCTGATTTTAGGGTGATTTTCAAGAGCTTGTGCTACGGCTTTAATTATCATAGCCGTATAGCTAAGTTTTAACCCGGCGATTTTATATTTGCCCTTTAAGCCATTATAAACCTTAGTAAGAGGAGTAACGTCAGCCTCAGTGCAAATAGTTGTTTGAGCTGTAGTTGATATACTTTCTTGCATACGCTTAAAAATAGTTCCCTGGATTGGAGTCATTTGTATAATTTCTGCATCAGCGCTAAGTTTAAGAGGAGCGCTTTGAACAGGCTGGATAGACGCAACAGGAGCTGGGGCAATTGGTGCAGCAGGAACAACCGGAGCCACTGGCGCAACAAGGGCAACAGGGGCGGCAGTTGAAATAGGTCTGCCAAACCTCTTTAAATCGTCAATAGTAATAGCGCCGTTTATACCTGTTCCTTTAATATGTGAATATTCAAGGCCTTTTTCTTCTGCTATTTTTTTAGCTCTTGGTGTAATTATTACGTTATCCTGTAAAATTGGTGAAGCAACTGTTAAAACAGCAGGACTTTCCTGAACGGCAACGGCCTCTTCTACCTTAGGAGTCTCACCTTCTCCGGAAATATCGTCGCCGGCATCGGCAACTATGCAAATAAGAGAACCGCAAGGAACAGTTTCACCCTCTAACACAACAATCTTTCTTAAAACGCCGTCGCCGGTTGCCTCAACAGTATTAGTAATTTTATCTGTAGCAACTTCGGCTAAAGCATCACCCTTTGAAACGCTGTCGCCTTCCTTTTTAAGCCAGGAGCCTATTGTACCCTCTTCCATAGAAAGCCCAAACTTAGGCATTATTATATTCGTTACCATAGAAATAACCTCCGTTTTTTAGAATTCCATTACTTCTCTGCAAGCCTTAATTACGCCTTCTGTTTTAGGCAGGATAAAGTCCTCTAAAACAGGGGCAAAAGCTACCGGTGCATCTATGGAAGTTACTCTTTTAATCGGCGCTGCCAAATATTCAAACAAATCCTCGCAAAGCATAGCGGAAATTTCAGAAGCCCAGCCGGAGGCTCTGGGTCCTTCCTGCGCTATAACAAGACGACCTGTTTTAGCAACGGACTTAATAATAGTTTCCTTGTCTAACGGGAATATAGTCCGTGGGTCAATTATTTCGACGCTAACGCCTTCCTTAGCCATTTCATCGGCGGCTTTATGAGCCATAGGAAGCGTAGTCTGCATAGCGATTATTGTAATGTCCTTGCCTTCCCTCTCAACCTCGGCTTGGAACAAAGGTATTTCATAAGGCTCTTCGGGCACCTCGCCCTTAACGTTATAAAGCATTTTGTGCTCCAAGAACACAACAGGATTTTCGTTGTTGATTGAAGCCATAAGTAATCCTTTAGCTTCGTAAGGGGTTGAAGGGCAAACAACAACAAGACCGGGAGTATGTATAAGCCACGGCTCAACACATGACGAATGGTGGTAAGCGCAGCGGATACCAGCGCCTTGAACGGCACGAACGGTTATCGGGCAATGAACCTTACCTGAAAACATAAAGTTTAATTTAGCCGCATTGTTAATCAACTGGTCAATGCAAACACCGAGAAAATCTGCAAACATAATCTCAGCTACAGGGCGGAGGCCGCAAAGAGCAGCGCCGTTTGCCAAGCCGATAATCGCTGATTCGGATAATGCTGTATCTTTTATTCTATCGGGCCATTTATGATAAATGCCTTTGGTTATACCAAAATCGCCGCCCATTTTAGCAACGTCTTCGCCGAGTATGAAAACTCGGTCATCTTTTTCCATTGCCTGATGTAATGCTTCGTTAATTGCCATCCCATATGAAAGTAAACGTCCCACTATCTTATTTCCACCTCTCTGCCAACATATGTGT
>CAZEYG010000347.1:0-2996 GCA_964516575.1 uncultured Defluviitaleaceae bacterium | reverse complement strand
ATGCTTATATAAAAAATATAGAGATTAATCTTTTTTAATTTTTCAAGCATTTCATCACCCCTATGTCAAATGAAAGATTACAAAACATATGCCCATTAACCAATCCATAATAATTTGAATTAGAAAAGCTCCTGTCGTATGTGAGTAGTATTATGTTAGAGAGCCTTTCGCCTATCTCCTCCTTGTTAATAAATCAAGCAGTGTTAATCCGGCAAAGCGAAGAAAACAGTACAGATGTAAATCTTTTCATTAAATAAGAGAATACGGACTATTTTATATTTGATTATGGCGATGCAGTTAATTACAACCTCCTTTATACCAGACCTATAACTAAAAAGTATAATAAATCTAGTTATTTATCGTAATTAATCGTATTTTTGCTTTTGTATATGTATTTAAAAAAATTTTCCACTTATTGTATATTTATAATTGTATATTAGAAATATAACATAGTCAATATAGCAAGAACTAATTGACTGCTTGAAATGCAACATAAAAATTTCAAGATTTTAACAGTCTAAATATTAAGCATAAATAACTTCAAATTAAAGCGGCGGGCAACCAAAGGCTGCCCGCCCTAATACTAATCTCCTGTTAATACTAATCCTAGTAGGTTGCGTTGGAAAGACAGCGGAGCATTTACATGCCGCTGCTTATATCCCCTCAAAAAGCTCTGCATAGGCTTCTGATAAGGTATAATTATACAGAGGTTTTTCTCCGCCGTATCTAAACCAAAACGTATAATTCAGCCAATCCTCCAGCCATATCCCAAAGGGTATAAGCAAAATCCACAAAATACCGTAAAGCAAGCAAACTTGACCTAAAATATTAAACGGCATATTTGAATAATCCCAAATACCCATACCAAGCCATAGATTTAATATACAGCCAGAAATAAATTCTACTATCAATACAAGCAGCGCCCCAAATACGGCTTGAAAGCGCATGGATTTGCCGTAGAAAGCCGGAACTTGATTAATACTTCCTACCAAAACGAAACATAACCCTCCGACAAACAACATTGCGATATTAGCCCAACCGCCGTTTTCAGGTATTCTCCAAAAGCCCTCTATGGCGTAATAGACTAATCCTCCAATAATCAACCATAATATTTTTTTCATACTGCACCTCCGTCTTGCATTGTATCTAAAAAGTGCTCATATGAAATATATATTCCAAAGCTATAATACTATTCCCATATTTTAGCCAAAGGTTTTTTCGAGCATATCAGCCAGTTTTCTAGCTTCTCTTTCAAGCACGGCCTGATCCTTGCCTTCTATCATAACCCGAACCTTAGGCTCTGTGCCTGAAGGTCTTATAAGAACCCTTCCTTCGCCAGCAAACATTTCTTCAAGGCGGCTGATTTGAGCCATTATCTCCTGATTTTCCAGATAGGCTTCTTTTTTATCGTTTGCAACCCTAGCGTTTATAAGGCACTGAGGCATAACCTCCATAAGTGTGTTAAGCTCTGAAAGCCTTTTGCCGCTGGATTGAATGATAGCTAAAAGCTTCAAGGACGTTAGAATACCGTCTCCGGTAGTGTTATGCTTAATAAATATAATATGGCCTGATTGTTCGCCGCCGAGGGTAAAACCTCCTTCAAGCATACGCTCAAGAACGTATCTGTCCCCTACTTTTGTTTGCTCAATTGTTAAGCCTTCTCTTTTACCCATTATTGTAAGCCCTAGGTTGCTCATGACTGTGGCAACTATAGTGTCACCCACAAGCTCACCCTTTTGCTTCATATCCATGCCACATATAGACATTATTTCATCGCCTTCGACAATCTTGCCTTCATTATCTACAACAAGGCATCTATCGCCGTCGCCGTCAAAAGCAATCCCGATATCAGCATTAATTTCCTTAACATATGCTGCTAACCCTTCCATATGAGTTGAGCCGCAGTTATCGTTAATGTTTTTACCATCCGGCTCGTTATGAATAACAAACACCTTTGCGCCAAGCCGTTCAAGCACTAAAGGCGCCGCCTGGCATGTGGCGCCGTTTGCACAATCAACAGCTACCGTAATACCGTCCAGCTTTATGCCCTCCATTGCGGCTTCCAGAAAATCAACATAATCATCTAAAGCAGTCTCGCATAACTGCTTGCTGCCTATTTCGGCGCCTGTTGGCCGCGGAAGTGTATCCATTTTATTAAAAATTATATCTTCAATCTGATCCTCTAAATCATCGGGCAGCTTATAACCATTACCGCTGAAAAACTTAATACCGTTATCCTCGAAAGGGTTATGTGACGCCGATATTACAACACCTGCATCAAGGCCGTATTTTCTAACTAAATAAGCAATACCCGGCGTTGGTATAACCCCTGCCGAATAAACAGTTGCACCAACAGAACACATACCTGCCGTAAGGGCAGCTTCCAGCATATCACCTGATATTCTTGTATCCATACCAACTATAATCTTAGGCGCATGTTTATTTTCTTTAGTTAACACATAAGCGCCTGCCCGGCCTAACTGAAAAGCAAGCTCCGGCGTCAGCTTATCATTAGCCAGTCCACGAACTCCGTCTGTTCCAAATAATTTACCCATTATTCAATTCCCCCATGCTTTAATCTAGTATACTATTGAGTTTTTCCTGCAAAACACTTTTTGGCACGGCGCCCAAAACCTGATCCACAAGCGCACCGTTTTTGAACAGTAAAATTGTAGGCACAGACTTTATGCTGTATTTACTGACAATATCCGGCGTTTTGTCTATGTCGATTTTAGTAACCCTAGCAGACCCCTCCATCTCTCTTGCAAGACTATCCAGAGATTGAGAAATCATCTTACAGGGCATACACCATTCCGCATAAAATTCAACAAGAACAGGCTTGTCGCTTTTAAGAACTTTTTCCTCAAAAGAATCAAGGTTTATTATTTCAGGCATTTTTATTCCTCCTATGTACAGCCAAAATCTTACTTTTGTCAATATTAGAAATTATTATAAACCAAATTAAAAAATTTTAAAGAATTTTTTGACATAACTGT
>CAZEYG010000346.1:0-3005 GCA_964516575.1 uncultured Defluviitaleaceae bacterium | reverse complement strand
TACCACTTTCCTGGAGAGGCTTATTAACAAGGCGGAGAAATACGGCCTTAATGTCCGCGTTGTTTTGGAGCCCGGGGCACCTTTTGACAGTCTAAACCTTCCCGATGGCGCAAATTATATTATTATGTGCTACAATTTATATGGGTCACACTCCGGTCCAGGCCCTAAAGCCGATGAAAAGTTTCTGAGAGAGATATTAAGCGCAACCTCTCATTTGCCTAACGTAGAGTATGCGTTAGCAACCGGCGGCTTTGACTGGGAGAAGAACGGAAATACCTCGTCGCTATTAGAATCAAAAGCCGTTGAGCTTTATAATCAATATAACGTTCAGCCATTAAGAGACGACAAAAGTTATGCCCAATACTTTACCTATACAAAAGACGCAAAGGAGCATACGGTTTATTACGCCGACAAAGCAACCCTTACCTTTTGGGCGAATGTTTTAAACAGCGGCAAAGCTAAATTTAAAATTAACCTATGGCGGTTAAACGGCAATCAATTTTAAAAGGAGGTTTACGTATGACACGTTGTTTTTCGGTTCTCTTATCAGTTTTTATGCTTTTATATGCTGTGCCGGCGTTAGCTGCGGACGAAATAAGCCTTACAATTAACGGCGCCGTTCAAGAGTTAAGCCCAAAGCCGGCGTTTTTTAAGGAGCGGGTGTTTGTGCCTGTTGTTCCGGTTTTTGAAAGGCTGGATGCAACCGTTACATACGACAAAAAAAGCAAGTTGGTAACAATTGAACGTGATGGTATGTATTCGGTTTTAACCATAGGCGGCGAAACGGCAGAGGTTAACGACCAACAAACCAACCTTAGCTCCCCGTCCCGGTTAATAAACAATCAGCCGTATGTGCCCTATACGTTTATCGCAAGCGCCTTGGATTTAATAGTTAAGTGGGATGATGTTAGGAAAACGATTGTTGTTTTAGACTATAGAGAAGGTGATTTTGAAGAAGCGCCCCTTGTCAGTTCACTAAACACAACAATGAAAGCGTCGGCCATATCTTTCAAGGGCTTAAACGACGGCCTTGAATTCACAAATGTTATGGACATATTAAAAGAAAGCGGCGCAAAAGCAACCTTCTTTATTACACAAGACGATATTAAACAGTTCCCCGACCAGCTTAAAACAATAATTTCAATGGGCCACAGTCTTGGAATACTGGCAAAAAACTATTCCAGCTTTGATTTTAAGCGTCATTTGCGTAACACTTTTTATATAAGAGAAACACTTAAAGACGATTTTGGTTATGATTGCAGAATAATGCTGCAAGAAAGCGGCAGTAAATCCCCCGCTATTGCACAAGCCGCCACGGCATTAAACCTAGATTTATTAGGTTACGACACAAGGTTTACTGACGTCTCAATTAAGGATTTAACAGACCCGGAAGAAATATTTACAAAAGCAAACGCCGGGTTTTCGGAGTTAAGACGTGGGCAGCACGTGCTTATGGCCTTTAGTCATTTCAGCGACACTTCCGTGTTGAGTAATGTGCTGTCAACCTTACTTACAAAGCATAATATTTATTCTATAATTACTTACGGCCAGCTTGCGTCCGATACGGAATATAAATTTAACTATCCTGTTATGGAAGCGGATTATGCCGAAGGTGTTGCCGGCAAGATAAGCCTTAACAAAGTACAAACACCAAATCTTTTGCAATATATTCAAAACAATGTTATAGGCTCCCATACATATGAGCATATAAAAGCATTACCCGGTTTTTCCAAGGAGGAAGCAGCTCTGATGAATACAACAGGCCGGATTCAAAACAAAACCAACACTATTTTTCTTACCTTTGACGATTGGGGCAGCGACGGAACAATCAACAAACTATTAAACGTACTTAATAAGCATAACGTTAAGGCCACGTTTTTTGTTATAACGTCTAAGGCCTCTAGCAACCCTAATTTATTAAGGCAGATTGCTTTGGAAGGCCACGACATAGCTTCTCATTCGGATACCCATATGATTTTGTCCAACAACAGAAATGGTGTATATTCCGAGCTTTCTTCAACACAAATTGAGTCTTTAAATAAGGATTTGGTTTCGTCTTATAAAAAACTGCTTAGTGTAGTTGGCGATATAACCTACAACGGAAAACCTGTTCTTACAAACTTTTTTAGGCCGCCTACTCTTGCAGTCAGCAGAGATGGCGTAATGTCTGTTGCAAAAGCCGGGTACAGTTATATTATTGCAGGAGATGTTAGTTTAAACGACTATTCCGCAAAGTCCAAAGCTGAAATGGAGGATAGGTTAATAAAAGGTTATATAACAGACTCTGGATATAATTATAATATTAAAAGCGGAAGTGTTGTAGTATTACACATGAGCGATACTTCAAGGTTTACAGCCGACGCCTTAGACACATTCCTTACCGAAAACGCCAAAAAACCCAATGACAAACGGTTTAGATTCGCAAGATTAAGCGATTACTTAAAACAGTAATTACCCAATTCTTCAAGAAATGTTGAAAAAGCTCCAATTTAGTTGAAATTTAGTAATTATGCATATATAATTATATGAAATTATAATAATTACTGTATTTTATTCTTTGGAGGGTATTGGGATGAAAAAAGCGATTAAGCAATCAACTGTTTCAACAGTGTTAAATGTTATATCCATGCTTCTGATTTTGGCGATAACGTTTTCTTTTATTATGCTTGTTTTTACCAATGCAAAAGCTGATTTAATAAACAAAAACCGTTATGAGCTTGCATACTCTGCCAAGCGGTTTATGGATGCCTCTGCTTACCTGACATCTGAAGTTCGTTCATACGTGGCAACAAAAGACCAAGAGAATTACAGCAACTATTGGAATGAGGTTAATAACTTAAAAAACAGGGATTATGCCGTCGCCGACATGGAGGCAATAGGCATAACAAACGAAGAAAGGGCAAAAATCAAAGCAATGTCGGATTTGTCAAACTTCCTTGTGCCGCTGGAGGATAAAGCCATGGCTGCTACAAAGGAAGGTAACAAGGAATTAGCTATGGACTTGG
>CAZEYG010000345.1:0-3016 GCA_964516575.1 uncultured Defluviitaleaceae bacterium | reverse complement strand
CCTAGATAGATGACTGTCAAATACAGAACTCGGCTTATAGACTTGGTCAGTTTATTGAAATATCAACGGTTGTAGGCATTTGTTGCTTGCAGCCGTTCGTGTTTTAACACTATTTTAACACTTTAGTATCTATAACACTAAAAACGCATTTAAAAGCCCTATGTTTGATTGGTTGACTGGCTTGTCAAAATATGTTATCCTCTAGCAAGCATACTATAAGGGCGGTTGTGTGGCCGAACTCCGAAAGGCGGTGAGGCCGTATGTCATTGTATGAAGCATTGTATTTAATACTCATTGCTATTACAACTTACTTGACATATAAAAACACAAAAAAATAAGCCGCCCGGCAAGGTCTGGCTTATTTTCTCTTGAATAACTTATTATTCGAGTTTGGTCACACCGTTTTATGGTATGCCGGGGAGTGTTAGCGCACTCCCTTTTTTACTATAACCACATTATAGCATAATCATTCTATGCTGTAAACATTTTTTTATTTCCTTCCCTGCTGTGCTTCTCCCAACAGCCGCTCCAGCTCCAAACACGCCCACTCAACAGAACTGGTATGTGTATAAGAGAACCTTTTAAACCCGCCCAAATGCACACTGCGGCCTATTACATCATCATACATGGCACGGATAGACTTATGCCTTGGGTTTCTAAGAACCCGCAAGCCCTTTTCTTTAATCTGCCGTATGCGTTCAATGCTAGTGCGCTGCCGGTCTGCCAGCTCTTGAAGCGTTACGTTTCGTACGGCAGAATGTCCGCATGGGTAGCGCCGTCATCACCCTTTAGCGGGTTATCCAATGTGCAAACCTCGCATTTGTTTTCACTTATAAAGCGAATAAAGTACCATTTTAAAGCCTTGGTCAAATATGTGGTAAATTTATACTTCCCATGGCGGTTGAACGCTTCAACGGCTGTGACAAGAGGAAAATAGGCTTCCTGTAGCAAATCCTGTAAGTCGTATTGTCTAGAAGCAAAGCAGCGGCATATCCTAACTATCAGCCCTATGTTATGCTTGTACAGCCGGTACATGGCTTCCTTGTCATATATACCACGAGTGGCCAATTCTTCATTGGTCAAAGCATATTCCCCCTTACAAATCATGTTATTATTGAATAACCCCGGCCAGCATTCTGGGGCACTGTCGTATGGCTTACTTGGAGCTTCAATGACGTTACCGCTCATGTCCTCAACCCGGACAATTTTAGGCTCGGTGTCGCTAAAGCAAGCGTCCAAAGACTTTCGGCGGCTTCTCTGATAGTGGAGTGGGTCAAAAGAGCTGAAATAATCCGCTCGGCCTTTGAATTTTGCATTTTACGCCTTATACAAATGGCGTACAGCTTATGCCATACGCCTTTACTGAAATTATACGTTTGCTTGGTAGTATAACGCTTCGGCCTTGTTATCAAGCACAAATGCGTCATAGTTTATGCGCCCTTCAACCAATGAGCCGGATATGCCCGGAGGGTTATCGTGAATGTTGTATTCCTCCAGCTTAACCGGGGCAACGGTGGCTATCGGATGGGCAATCATAAAGCCGAAATCAGCCGGCAGCCTGTTAGCCGGTATTTTTATAATCTGTGCGCTGTCCAGCATAGCTATAACGCCTTTAAGACGTAAATCGTTGCCTATGTCAGTTTCCATGACAATATCCTTGCATTTCTTCATCAGGACGTATGTTTCCGGCGTAACCAGTATGTAACGCCCGGTTTCAGGTGCTTCGGAATTGTCAAGCGTGTTATTGGCCTTTAATATTTCAGTGTAAATATTTGTGGCTGAAAGTGTCAACGCCGTGGGCTTGTGCCCTGCATTGTCGCACATTTGCTTGTAAATCCATGTGTCTACCTCCCTCTCTAAGCTGCCTTGCAAGCGCTGTAGCAGCCTGTAGAGCCTGTGTGGTTTCGTCCTTATCCAACTTATCTATGGCAAATGTAAAGCTCCTGTCCTTACGTAATGTCATAGCTTGGGTTGTAGCTTCTAAGCCCTCAACAGCGCCGTACCTACTCCAGTTACCCATAGAGGGCCCGCTGCGGCCGTAGTCGTTCATGGTGGATGTTGTCACCCTGTAAACCTTTATTGTGCTTGTGCCGTCCCATGTAAAGTCGTTATTGGTTAAAAGCGACTTCTTGGATTCAGTGGCGAAAAGCTCATCCACATGGGATAAAAATTTTGTTGCCAGTTCAATACCCATATATTATTTTGCTCCTTTACCTATACTCATGGCCTGCCGTATGGCAGAATCTGTACTCATTCCAAAATTAGACACACTTCCCGGCGCACTCTGTCTAAGGTGCCGGTTAATCCGTTCCAGCGCTTGCCGCTCGGCTTCTTGCTCTAGTATATCCATACACTTTAAAAGGCTCTCTTGGTCATCCGCCTTTAATATGCTAAGGATGTCCTTACCGAACCCTCTGTTTTTCAAGGTGTCCTCGGCAAACAGCTGATACTCCTTTTGCCTAAATTCCTGCTCCTTCCGCTGGAAGTCGGCTTCCAGCTTAGAACGTTCCTCTGTCAAACGTTTGCTTACGATACGGTTAACGTCTGATTGAGTAAATTTTGCTTCCTCGTTTGGCTCGGCGATTTCTTCTACAACATGAGTTTTATTGAGTAGTTCATTTTGTACCGCTTCTACCATTGAGTTTTGTTCTTCCATAATTAAATCCTCCCGATTTTACGCCTAAAGGATAGGCTTTATTAAATAAAAAAGGCACAAGAAGGTTAAAATAACCTTTCCCATGCCTTTTAATAGCTTCCCAACAAACGTTGAGGGTACTTGTGCCACTCTTATTTGAATACAGTATATCACAGCTTGGGCGGCATTGCAAGCGTTAAATATGCGTGTTTATACCGATTTTTAGTGGTAGTTTTAATGGTAAATAGGTGTTGTATGGGCTTTAAAAATGACATAACCCAGGTGAGTTGTGTGTCATCTGTGTATGATATGTTGATTTTTATGCTCATAAATACTCCTTTCTGACGGCTGAAAATTCAGCTGACCAATGGCCGGGGGGTT
>CAZEYG010000344.1:0-3036 GCA_964516575.1 uncultured Defluviitaleaceae bacterium | reverse complement strand
TACGGGGCTTACTACGGAAAGCGGCCAAATATCTTTAAACGGAATATTTTTTATCAAAGAAAGTACGCCCCCTGCAAGCCTTATTTTCGGGCTGGAGTTAGACGGCAAGGTTATAAAGGTTAATAGAATGTGTGAAACAAATTTAAAAGGGGTTTTTGCCGCCGGAGATTGTACAGGCTGGCCGTTACAGGTTTCAAAGGCAGTAGGGGAGGGGCTTATAGCCGCTCAAAGAGCCGTTAAGTACATTACGGAAAATTAGGGGGACTTTTTTGTGAAGGATATAGTTATTCTGGATTCTACCCTTAGAGACGGCGCTCAATCGGAAGGCATATCCTTTTCAGTGGAGGACAAGTTAAAGATTGTATGCGCCCTTGACGAGTTGGGTATTAGATATATAGAAGCGGGGAATCCGGGTTCTAATCCTAAGGATATGCAGTTTTTTGAGCGAGTTAAGGGGTTACACTTAAAGCGCTCGAAAATTGCCGCCTTTGGCAGCACACGCCATAAGGATTTAACTGTTCATGAGGATAAAAACATTCAGTCTCTTTTGGTCGTGTCGCAGGATACGGTTGTTATATTCGGCAAAAGCTGGGACTTTCACGTAACACACATCATTAAAACAACCCTTGATAACAACCTTAAAATGATAGAAGAAACGATTGCTTTTTTTAGGGAACATGGTAAATCAGTTATATTTGATGCGGAGCACTTTTTCGACGGCTACAAGTATAACAAGGAATATGCTATAAGATGCCTTGAAGCGGCTGTTAACGCCGGAGCAGGCTCTATTGTTCTTTGCGACACAAACGGCGGCGCGTTTCCATCGGAGGTTTTTGAGGCTACAAAGGAGGTCGTCTTAGCGTTTAGAATGCCCGTAGGTATACATTGCCATAACGATTGCGGTATGGCTGTGGCTAATTCAGTAATGGCCGTGGAGGCAGGCGCAACCCATGTTCAGGGTACAATTTTAGGCCTGGGTGAAAGATGCGGAAACACAAATCTTTCCACTATTATACCAACTTTGCAGATTAAAAAGAGCCTAAGTTGTATTCCACAAAGCCAGCTAAAAAACATGTCGAAAACAGCACGGTTTATTGCCGATATATCAAACGTAAAGTTATACAGCAAGGAGCCATACGTGGGGCGTAACGCCTTTGCCCACAAAGGTGGTATGCATATAGACGGAGTAAGTAAACATACAAAGAGTTTTGAGCATATAGAACCTAGTCTTGTAGGAAATGAACGCCGATTTTTAACAAGTGAGGTAGCCGGAAGAAGCACGATTATTGAAAAAATCCGACAAATCAGCCCAGAGCTTACGAAACATTCGCAGGAGACAAAAAAAATTATAGCCAAGCTTAAGCAAATGGAGCTTGAGGGTTATCAATTTGAAGCGGCAGAGGATACGTTCGAGCTGATGATACGTAAGCAGTTGGGTAAGTATAAGCCGTTTTTTGAGCTTGTTAAGTTTAAAATAATAGGAGAGCGGCCTTATGAAAGGGATGTTTCGGCCTCTGCATTAATTAAAATTATCGTAGACGGCAAGCCGGAAATTACGGCAGCAGAAGGCGACGGGCCGGTAAATGCGCTGGATAAGGCTCTTAGAAAGGCCCTTGAGGTGTTTTATCCCCAATTATCTAAGGTTCATTTAATAGACTATAAGGTCAGGGTGTTAGACGGCAGCAAGGCTACTGCTTCAAAGGTTCGGGTTTTGATAGAATCCAGCGACGGCGAAACAAGCTGGGTAACTGTCGGCGTTTCAAACGACATTTTAGAAGCCAGCTTTATAGCTCTTGTTGATTCGATTGAATACAAGCTCATAAAGGATATGGAAAAAGAGGAAGAACAAAAATAGTGACTTTATTAAAATATGCTGGTATACTGTAACAAGGATAATATTTTCAGCTTTAAGGAGGCTTTGCAATGACTAAAAACGACATCAAAATAACTCTTACAACAAGCCCAAAGACTAAACCGGCAACGGAAGCTCTTGTTTTCGGCAAATATTTTACAGACCATATGTTTGTTATGGACTATTGCCAGGAAAAAGGCTGGTATGACCCAAGAATTGAGCCATATGCGCCTATTCCCATGGACCCGGCTTCAATGGTTTTACATTACGGCCAGGCAGTGTTTGAAGGTTTAAAGGCTTATAAAAGCGAGGACGGTAAAGTCAGGCTTTTCAGAGCGGATAAAAACTTCGAGAGATTAAATAAATCCGATGAAAGATTATGTATACCTCATATTGACGTGGATTTTGCCTTAGAGGCTCTTTCAGAACTTATCAGAATAGAGAAAGACTGGATACCAACTGCCCCCGGAACTTCTCTTTACATAAGGCCGTTTACCTTTGCTACTGAGGCGTCATTAGGCGTTCATCCGTCTTATACATATAAGTTTGTTATAATACTTTGCCCTGTTGGCGCATATTATGCCGAAGGTTTTAACTCTGTAAAAATCTATATTGAGGACGAATACGTCAGAGCAGTAAAGGGTGGTATCGGCTTTACAAAAGCAACTGCAAACTACGCCAGCAGCTTAAAGGGGCAGGAAAAGGCAAAGAAGCTGGGTTATGCCCAGGTTCTGTGGCTTGACGGCGTAGAACGAAAATTTGTTGAAGAAGTAGGTACAATGAACGTATTCTTTAAGATTAACGGTGAGGTTATAACCCCATCTCTTGAAGGCAGTATACTGCCCGGTATAACAAGGGATTCGGTTATCCGGCTTGTACGTAGCTTTGGCATAAATGTTACGGAGCGTAAAATCACCATAGACGAAATATTTGAAGCTCATAAAAACGGTACGCTGGAAGAAGCCTTTGGTACAGGCACGGCTGCTGTTGTTTCCCCTATTGGTGCCCTTGACCGTGGCGGAGACATAATAACTATATCCGACGGTAAAATAGGACAGCTTTCTCAAAGGATATTCGACGAATTAACAGCTATCCAGTACGGCCTGTTAATCAGGCTGTCATCCACAATCAAAATTCTCTGCATAATTTAAACAACTGGGGATTAATACTTGGATGTACCTCTA
>CAZEYG010000343.1:0-3038 GCA_964516575.1 uncultured Defluviitaleaceae bacterium | reverse complement strand
GGGAGGCTTTTTCCTTTCGGCAAAAACCTGTCGGCTAACACCCATAACATAAAGCCTTAGGGTAAACCCGCCGCTTTTAATGCAGCCGGTTAAATCAGCTCGGAAAATTTGTTGCGCTTTGCGCTAAACTATATTATCATTATTGTAAGAAAGTTGCAACCTTTACAACACCTGCCATTGGCTTGCCATATTAGTAAACGGAGATGATTAAATGAACGAACGATATGTAAGAAACATAAACTCCTTAACGGAAGAAGAAAACCGGTTGCTAAAGGACTTTAAGGTTTGCGTAATAGGCTGCGGCGGCTTAGGTGGCCACGTTATTGAGCAGCTTGGGCGCCTTGGTATCGGGTATATAACAGCCGTAGACGCCGATGTTTTTGAATCATCCAATTTAAACAGACAGATTTTTTCCGATGAGCATGTGTTAGGCAAACCAAAGGCCTTGGTTGTAAAAGAGAAAATGAACAAAATAAATTCAGAAATTATAGTAAACCCCATATACGGCAGGTTTACAAAAGATAACGCCGACGAAATCATATCAGGCCATCATATAGCGGTGGATGCCCTTGACAACATTTCCTCTAGGAAGCTGCTGGCAGACGTTTGCAGTAAGCACGGCCTTCCTCTTGTTCACGGAGCTATAGCGGGCTGGTATGGGCAGGTTTCGTCCCTTCTGCCCGGCAGCAAGCTGTTTAATATACTGTATCCTGCTTCGCTGGAAAGCGCCGACAAGGGCATGGAGGTTATAACAGGCAACCCGGCTTTTACCCCGGCGATAGTCGCCTCCCTTGAAGTATCCGAGGTGTTAAAGCTGCTTTTAAACAAAGGTGAACCTTTGACTGACAAGCTTTTAACAATTAACCTTTTAGACAACCGATATGATATAATTGATTTTGATTTTAGCGATAGTACAGATAATTAAGAGGTGAAGGCATGTATAAAGTAGGCATTATAACAGCCAGCGACAAAGGTTCAAGAGGCCAACGAGTAGATTTAAGCGGCCAAGCTATTGAGGAAATACTATGTAAAAACGAAAGGTTAACGGTTGTTAAAAAAGTCATCCTAGCTGATGAAATAGAGCTTCTTATAAACGAAATGAAAGTTATGTGCGACGAGGGCTTAGACCTTATTTTAACAACCGGCGGCACAGGTTTTTCCCCTAGAGATGTTACCCCGGAAGCTACTTTAGCTGTCATAGAAAGACGTACACCGGGTATACCCGAAGCTATGCGGGTTATGAGCATTAAAATTACTCCCCGTGGAATGCTTTCCAGAGGTGAGGCCGGTATTCGCGGGAAGACGCTTATAATAAACATGCCGGGCAGCCCAAAGGCAGTAAAAGAGGTTCTTGAATATATATTACCCTCTGTTTTACACGGACTTGATATTTTACAGCAAAAGGACAGCGAATGCGCCAGGTAATTCAACTATATTATTCTAGTTTTTTCTATAATCTTAATGTGAAGGTCTGCAATTAAACAGCTTTGATATGCTTTCTAGCGGGCCGAAAAGTACAAGCCTGTCGTTATCAGCAAGTATATCCGAAGGGGATACTCTTGGGTATGACATATTATTGCGTGTAATAGCCAGTATTGATACGCCGTATTTTGCGCGGATTTCGGTTTGAGCTATTGTTTTTTCGGCCAAATCCTCCGGCACTGATTCCATAACAAGCTCTCCGAGAACATTACTTCCGAACACATCCAAAATAATGAACCTGTTGGAGTCCTTCATAAACATAACCCTGCTTGCTACGTTACGTACAATGTTGTCGAACCGGCTTGTTAAAAACGGCATCCTTTTTATTAAAATTATGATTATAACGTATACTACTAAAATGATTATTTCGCTTATAAAACCGTCATTTTCCTTGCTTAAAAGGCTCATCATAACGTTTAATAAAGTCGAAACTATAACAACAGTAAACGTATAACCGAAAAGCATTGTAGCCATCGCTAGCTTACGACGTTTTCTTGATGACATAATAGTCTCGCTTTCGGCGGTTGTAAAGCCGCTGTTGGTAAGCATGGATAATACCTGAAACCGGGCTTTGTCGGCCGTCAAACCCGTTAGCCTGAACAGCACCGTAAATATTTCAATTATCGTTAAATAAAGGCTTATAAACGTAACAAGCAGTATTATTGAAGTATTCAGCGTCATTTGGCACCTCCCGAACCCTATTTAGTTTATTATTGCATATCTTTGGTGATTATGCAATAATTTAGAATATGTTCTTATGAAAGCAGGGTTAATATTGATAAAGATTAGTAATATTAAGGTTAGACTGAAGGTTTTTGAAAAATTCCAGGGTTGTGAGGATGAAGTTTCGTTTTTGAAAAGCGCCGCCGCAAGAATGCTTGGCTTAAATCCGGCAGGCATAAGTGAAATAACGGTTTTACGCCGTTCTGTTGATGCAAGAAAAGATAACGTTTTTTTTGTTTATACATTAACCGTTAAAACTGATAAGGAAGCTGGAGTTTTGACCCGCTGTAAAAATAATAAAGACGTAACATTATATGAACAAAAGCCCGACATTAAGACAATTCATATTAATCATAAGTCAAAGGCTTCCAGCCGGCCTGTTATTATAGGCTCTGGCCCTTGCGGTTTGTTCGCCGGGCTTAAACTAGCCGAAGCCGGGCACCGACCCATAATAATCGAGCGGGGGAAAAGAGCCGACGAAAGGCTTCGGGATGTAAACATGTTATGGGAGCAAGGTCTGCTGAATACAGAATCCAACGTACAATTCGGCGAGGGTGGAGCAGGAACCTTTTCCGACGGAAAGCTGAATACTCTTGTTAAGGACAGAGAAGGATATTCTGCCCGTGTGCTGGCAGAGCTTGTAAAATACGGCGCACCAAAGGAAATAACCTATGTTAACAAGCCCCACATCGGCACGGATATTCTTCAAGACGTAATACAAAACATGAGAACCTCCATTGAAAAGCTAGGTGGTGATTTTATGTTTTCATCCAAGGTTACAGTCCTTGAGATTTCTAAGTGTTCAGCAACTGGTCTGCTGCTATAAAGCGGCG
>CAZEYG010000342.1:0-3043 GCA_964516575.1 uncultured Defluviitaleaceae bacterium | reverse complement strand
GTCAGCTTATGGATAAAAAGAAGCTGAAGCGTCACCATGCGATAATGCTTGTTAAAACCCAGCAGGGTATGAAACATCTTTATGAGCTTGTAAGCCGATCCCATATTGATTATTTCTATAAACGTCCGTTAATACCCAAAAGCGAAATATTAAGGTTAAGAGAAGGGCTGATTTTAGGGAGCGCCTGCGACGCCGGGGAGTTGTATTCCGCTATATTGGAGAAAAAATCTCAAGGTTATATAAAGTCTGTAGCAGATTTTTATGACTATTTCGAGATTCAGCCTCTAGGAAACACCGAATATTTACTTCGTGAAGGTAAGGTTACATCAAGGGACGAATTAAAAAACAACAACAGGAAAATAGTAACCTTAGGCGAAAAGTTTTCAAAGCCGGTTGTGGCTACCTGTGACGTGCATTTTTTAAATCCTGAGGACGAAATCTTCAGACGGATTTTAATGTTTGGCGAGGGCTACAAGGACGCCGACAATCAAGCGCCCCTTTATTTTCGGACGACGGAGGAAATGCTACGGGAATTTGATTATTTAGGCGTGGAAAAGGCAAAAGAGGTTGTTATCTATAATACAAACAAAATCGCCCATATGATAGAGGACGTAAAACCTATACCCTCTGGCACGTATCCGCCGGTTATAGAAGGCGCAGCAGAGGAGCTTATTAATATTACAACAAATAAAGCAAAGGAGCTTTATGGCGAAAACCTACCGCCTATTATTGAAGAACGGCTGAAACGAGAGCTGGATTCCATAACCAAAAACGGCTTTTCCGTTATGTATATTATAGCGCAAAAGCTGGTTTGGAAGTCTATGGAGGACGGGTATCTTGTAGGCTCAAGAGGTTCCGTTGGTTCGTCGTTTGTAGCTACAATGTCCGGAATAACAGAGGTTAACCCTCTGCCGCCCCATTATCTTTGCCCGGAATGCAAATATTCAGACTTTACATCTGATTGTGTAAGAGCCTTTGCCGGAGGTTCAGGTTGTGATATGCCGGATAAAAACTGCCCGGTTTGCGGCACTTTTCTTTTAAAGGACGGCCATGACATACCCTTTGAAACGTTCCTAGGTTTTGATGGCGACAAGGAGCCGGATATAGACCTTAATTTTTCAGGCGAATATCAGGCTAAAGCCCATGCATATACAGAGGAGCTGTTTGGCGCGGGTAACGTGTTTAAAGCAGGTACTATAGGTACTTTAGCGGATAAAACCGCTTTTGGTTATGTAATGAAATACTTCGAGGACAAAAACGTTTCGGTTCGTTCGGCTGAAATAAACCGGCTTAAGCTAGGCTGTACAGGCATAAAGAAAACAACAGGGCAACATCCTGGCGGGCTTATCGTCCTGCCGAAAGGCCATAGCATTTACGAGTTTTGCCCCGTTCAGCGGCCGGCAAATGACCAGAAATCTACCGTCGTAACAACCCATTTCGACTTTCATTCCTCTATCGAAGGGCGGCTTTTAAAGCTGGATTTACTTGGCCACGACGTTCCGACGATTATAAGAATACTCCACGATACATCCGGCGTAGACCCACGGACAGCGCCTTTATCCGACGAAAAAATGCTGTCGCTGTTTACGTCCACAGACGCTTTAAACATGGATACGTCTATTATAGACAGCAAAACAGGCACCCTTGGCTTGCCTGAATTCGGCACGTCTTTTGTCCGACAAATGCTTTTGGATACACAACCAAACTCCTTCTCCGATTTGGTCAGAATATCCGGCCTGTCTCACGGCACAGACGTTTGGTTCAACAACGCTCAGGATTTGATTAAGGATAATATCGCTACGCTTAAGGAAATAATACCTACAAGAGACGATATTATGGTATATTTAATTAACAAAGGCGTGGAAAAGCTAAAGTCCTTTAAGATTATGGAAAGCGTCCGTAAAGGCCGGGGTGTTAAGGAAGAGGAAGCCGAGGTTATGCTTGCCGCCGGCGTGCCGGAATGGTATATCGAATCGTGCAGGCGGATAAAATACATGTTCCCGAAAGGTCACGCCGTAGCTTATGTAATGATGGCTGTCAGGATAGGGTATTATAAGATTAACTTTCCCTATAGCTTTTATGCGGCTATATTTTCTGTTAAAGCGCTGGATTTTGACTACGAGCTGATGTGCCATGGGGTAAACGTTGCAAAGGCTGAATACGAACGCCTAAGCGCCATGGGTAAGGACATTTCGGCTAAGGAAAAAAACACGATTACTTTGCTAGAGCTTGTGCTGGAAATGTATGCAAGAGGGTTTAAGTTTGTACCGATAGATTTATACGAGGCCGACGCTTTTAAGTTCAGGGTTACGGAAAACGGCTTAATGCCGCCGTTTATTGCTATTCAAGGGCTTGGAG
This sequence comes from uncultured Defluviitaleaceae bacterium, assembly GCA_964516575.1. Lineage (GTDB taxonomy): Bacteria > Bacillota > Clostridia > Lachnospirales > WRBF01 > CAZEYG01. The sequence goes on along the minus strand of CAZEYG010000342.1, from coordinate 685 downwards.
AAGCTGTTGCACAAAACATCGTATCGGCAAGAAACGAAGGTCTGTTCATTACGATAGAGGATTTTAAAAACCGTACTAAAGCAAACAAAACCGTGTTGGAGCTTTTGCGTAAAACGGGAATACTTGACGGCATGGACGAAACCATGCAGCTTACGTTGTTTTAGGTCAGTTAAAGGAGTGGATTAGATGATAGATGTAGCGATAATAGGAGCAGGGCCGGCGGGGCTTTCAGCGGCTATAAACGTTTACAGCAGGAACAAAACCGCTGTGGTATTCGGCAAAAAGTTAAGCACAAGCTGGCTTTACAAGGCCGAAAAAGTGGATAACCATTTAGGGATGCCCGGGTTAAACGGCGAACAAATGTTATCGGCTTTTTACGACCACGCCGAAAAGCTGGGGATTGAAATAAGAGAAGGCCGTGTATTGCAAATACTTGACGTTGGTGATTACTTTACAATCAATTTTGAAAACGAGTTTATAGACGCAAAAGCTATTATCCTTGCAATAGGCGTATCAAAAGGCACAGGTATTAAAGGTGAGGCTGAATATCTTGGCAGAGGCGTAAGTTATTGCGCCACATGTGACGGTATGCTTTATCGTAACAAGGAGGTTGCACTTATAGCCGAAACAGAAGAAGGTGAGGAGGACGCAAACTTCCTTTGTGAAATATGCTCAAAGGTTTATT
>CAZEYG010000341.1:0-3053 GCA_964516575.1 uncultured Defluviitaleaceae bacterium | reverse complement strand
TCTTTCAAGCCGTCAAAAAAATCTTTTAGCACATGGTATTTGTAGCTTTTTTTGGGGTTAACGTCCCACCACGAAGCATCAAAATGATGCTCAAAAACATTCCTGCCGTCAAATACATTTATGCAAACAACGTTTGTTGGATAAATATGGATGCCATCACCAACGACTTGCTCCTCACCGTTATATTGCACTTTATAATTATGCTTATTGAAAATATGTTTAATAACCTGCGGCAAGGTAGACAATTTACAATAACCTCTCATTGAAATAAGATTGTCGCTATTATAATGTTCTATAGCTTGTTTTAAAAACAAATGATTAGGTACAGAACCCATTACTGCCCCATTTATAAGCTCTCTTGTTTCAAACCCTATAAACATTTTGTGCTTCAGCATATTTTCAGGTGATGTATGGATTTCAACGTCTGTATCCAAATATATTCCGCCGTATTCCTTTAGCGCTTTAAATCTAAAGTAATCAGCAACGAATGCCCACTTTTTTTTCACATATGCCTGCTGGACAAATGAGTTTTCATATACGTTACAATTATCCTCATTCCATTCCATAATTTCATAATCCGGCATATATCTTTTCCAGCTTTCAATGCACTTATTGAAAAGCTCAGTCTTTTTGTTTCCGCCGAACCAACAGTAGTGAATGATTTTCGGAATAACATTAAGGCTTTCTTCGTTTTCCATAGAATACACCTCATTGCAATAATGTGAGCTCAAAAACAAATGCTTATTTTCGTTATAGAAAGCTAAGTAGTCTTTTTTGAAGTTTGGTCTATAGTCACAAAAAATTAAAATAGAACTATGCAAAGCATAAGCTATTTCATCGGAAAAGTTTTTGTTTGCATTTTCTAATATATATGACCACGCCAAAATAACGTTTTTGTTTCTTTCGTCTTCGCTTGATGTTGTAATTGAATTCGGCCGAACACGGTAATTATAAACAGGGACCTTAAAATATCCTATATTTTCAGCAAAACTTGTAATAACAGGCGTCATCGCTACATCTTCAAACCATATCGGTAAAAAGCTAAACCTTTTTAACAGTTGGTTTTTATAAAGCCGCTTCCAAGAATGTGAAGGGTTAGTAGATTTCAATATTGCCTGTTTTTTGTCAATGGCAGGACCTGGAGTTATATGCCCCGATGAAATATATCTATCGCCAAATGGTGTTTCTGTTCTATATGAGTCAAAAACAACCAAATCAAAATTATATAACTTTGCAAATTTATATAAATTATTAATAGTGTTTGGTTCAAGCCAGTCATCAGAATCAACCAGCATAATGTATTCGCCAAGAGCCTGGGAAATACCCGCGTTTCTAGCAGGCCCAAGCCCTTTGTTTTGTTGGGTAATGCACTTAATTAAAGCAGGATACCTTGCACAGTAGTCTGCAATAATTAAGGGTGAAGTATCTGTTGAGCCGTCGTCAACAAGAATAATCTCAATGTCCTCCATAGATTGGTCGATTATTGACGTTAAGCAATGCTCCAAATATCTTGAAACATTGTATACCGGAACTACTATACTAATTTTAATCATTTGCATTACCTCTTTCAGCCATTAAATTACTTTTTACATAGTTCCATATGTTTAAGCCACTGTTGCCTGTACACAGCGGCAAATTCCTTTTAAACTCATTTATCTGTTCAGCACTTTTTGTAAAGCTGTCTTCTGCCACCATTTTAATGAAGTCATTTAAGTTCATAGTGTCCATGTTAAATGCAGTGTTTAACGAAAGCAAATTACGAGTCTTGTCGAAATAGTCCTTCTTAGCAGAAATATACATAGGTTTTCCGCTAAAACCATATTCAGTAATTAGGGAAGAAAAATTACCCACATACGCATGAGAAGCAAGCATTGCCGGATAATAATCTGCTGATAAATCAAGCACCATCTTATTGTTATTGTTAATTTCATAAAGCATTTTCTTATAATTCTTTAATAAGTGGGGCATGTAGGTTTTTATTGTTGCCTCTATTAAAGGGTGAGGGCGAACAATAACAGCTATATTTTCATGGGCCGTTAATCTTTCGCAAGTGCTGTATAATGTGGCTATTGGGTCGTATTCATCTTGCATAAAATTAATTAAATGCATATTAAGCATAATAACACGCTTATTATATAATTTAGCTTCCCATTTCTTTGGTAAACTTTCTTTGTTTTCAAACAGCCTTAAAGCCATATCAATACGTGCTGAACCTAAAGCAACAATTTTATCAGGAGGATACCCTTCAGATATTAAATCATTGCGGATACTCTCGTCTAAAAAAAAGCCTTTCCAAGCATAATCCATAGCGGGTAAAAAGTAATGGTGCTGACCTCTGAAATGAGGGCAAAAGTATGGAATGTAAACTACTTTTCCAACGTATTTGCAAAGGTTTCTGGCAAAATAATCAGATTCAATTTGCGTTACGGTGTTCATATCCTCATAAGGGTAAATGATAAAAGCAACGTCTGGTTTTTCGTGTCTTACATCATATTTTTTGTAGCTTATAACGGGCAAATCCTCGTAGTATTCATTAAGCTCATAGAAGATGCTGCCTAATGAATTGTTACTCTTTTTTTCATAATAAGGTATGGGAACAATTTTAGCATCACATTCATAGTCTGAAACTGCAGCCTCCCAAATTGTATGCAAAGATGACCACATAGACGCTTTATAAGGAAAGAAAACAGCTTTTATTCTGTTTGAATTTGATTTAATTTGTGTATATAAGTCTTTATAAAAGCCATAAAGCTGATTTAAGCCTTTATATTCAAACGGATAATTAAGGTTGTTTACCCGCTCAATAATTTTGTTTGCAATACTAATAACTCTTTGATTTTCTGAAAAATGTTTACAAACAATTTCGGCATTATTTTTCATCATTCCGACAATTTCATTATTTAAGGCATCATTATTTGTATTTGTGGCCAAAAAAGGCAAAGCTTCATCAATAACTGTTTCAATGGAAACAAGCAAGTGTGCTTTTAAGTTATCATCCATATTTACAGACCTCACAATAAAATAATTTACAAAGCAATATAATACTACTGTTA
>CAZEYG010000340.1:0-3053 GCA_964516575.1 uncultured Defluviitaleaceae bacterium | reverse complement strand
AAGCGCTTTGACCTAACTGTAAATAAATACGGCATAAATAAAAAAAAGTATGATTAATAAAAAATAGAAATTTTTATAACTTATTACCACGACAGTGAAAAACATTATTTTCCACTGCACCCATTTGACGGGGGTTAGGTCGGCAAAATCGTAATAGTTATTTAAAACAATCTAAAAATCACTTGCCCTGATTATTTAATATTTTTTGAGTTGACTGTTTCCATCGCTGCTGGTAGACTGTGTTTATATCTTCAATGTGATTTTGCAAGGGTTTTTGTAAGTTGTTGCTGGTAGTCAAAGCCTTGTCAATGTACAAAAAAGAGAGGATGTCATTATATGAACCTAAACAGGATTGGCGTTAAACTTTTTATTATTTCTTTTCTTATCATTGCAGTTACTACAACTATAGCCATTACTATAATGTCTATAGGTTACAAAATAGTACTAAGGGATATTTTACAAAAAGATACTGAGGTTGCAATGAATGCCATTACCTATAAAACTGACAAAATGAAATCATCCTCCCTTGAATATACGAAAAAAATGTCAACATCTACAGAATTTATAAACGCAGTAGAGGTAAGGGACAAAGAAAAAATCGTAAAGTTAGCAAAGGAAATCCTTATGGATATGGGTGGCGATACTGACTTTATTACAATTACCGACACCGAAGGAAACGTTATAGTAAGAGCTCATAGCGATAAGGCAGGCGACTCACTATTTAGTCAGAAAAATATTAAATTGGCGCTTAGCGGCAGCAGCGTTTCCTGTATAGAAAAGGGGACGGAGGTAAAGCTGTCGGTTCGCTCTGCGTCGCCTATAATTGATTCAACAGGTAAAATAATAGGAGCTGTTTCAACAGGTTATAAACTGGACAACCCAACATTTGTTGATGAATTAAAGCTCACAACCGGATGTGAGGTTACGGTATTTCTTGACGATGAACGGATAAATACGACTATTGAAGTTGACGGCAAAAGGCAGATAGGTACAAAACTTAGTTCCGATATTACTGATATTGTGTTAAACAAACAAAATAACCACTTCGGAAGCGCAGATATTTTAGGCGTGAAATATTACTCCGCATATGCTCCTATAATAGAAGATAATGTTCCAATGGGTATGTTTTTTGCCGGTAAACCCATTCAAGAAATCTCAAACAAAGAATTTAAGTTAACAATTATGGCAACTATGGCTATAATAATATTAAGCATTATAATGCTGTTAATAAATGGCCAAATAAATAAAAAGATGATTGTAAGGCCGGTTGTAAAAATATCAGGTATTGCCGCAAGTATTGCCGCCGGTGATATAAACATTAATCCTATGTCTAATAAATCTACAGATGAAATAGGGTTGCTTATTAAAAGCATTTTTGACATGACAAATGTATTTAAAAGCCTTATTTACGATTTAAGTCAAATAACAGAAGATCATAGTAACGGCATTATCAGCTCTAAAATTGATGAAGATAAATATGAAGGCTCTTATAAATATGTGGCAGCCGGAATAAACGCTATGGCCAGCGACTACATAGAAGACAGCCGCTTGCTCCTTAATTGTCTTGAAAAATTTGCTCAGGGGGATTTTAACGTTACACTTAAAGAATTCCCAGGTGATAAACACAAAACTAATGAGGTTGTTGAGAAGGTTCGCGCAAATTTAAAAGACGTAAGCAGGCAGATAAACAGGTTGTTAGACCGGGCATTAGTAGGTGATTTATCCAAAAGATCTGACTTTTCTATGCATTCGGGAGAATGGAAGCAGATTCTTGAAAGCCTGAATCTATTACTTCAAGCTATAGAAACACCTATTCAAGAGGCAGAGGATGTTTTAGTAAGTCTGTCATCAGGCCATTTTAATGAGCGGATAACCGGCGATTATAAAGGTGTGTTTGCTCTAATAAAAGATTCAGTAAACGACACAGTCGAATCATTAAACTCATACATAGCTGAAATCAACAATACATTAAGAGGTATGGTTGAAAACAACTTTGACCAGCAAATAACAGGGGATTATAAAGGCGACTTCGTGAGTATCAAGGAGTCTATTAATTCTGTTATTAATAAGGTTAATGATATTATAACGGATATTCAGTCGGCTTCAGCCGAGGTTTTAATCGGCGCTGGTAATGTGTCTAAATCAAGCGTTTTATTGTCTCAAGGTTCAACGGAGCAAGCAGCTACAATCGAAGAACTTGGTTCTTCTGTTGATGTTATTAATTCCCAGGTAAAGGAAAATGCCCAAAAGGCAAAAAATGCAAGTCAACTTGCCGTAAGCGCAAAAGACAATGCAGGCGTAAGCAGTAAATATATGAACGTTATGATGGAATCTATGACTTCTATTTCAATAGCTACGGAGAACATATTAAAAATTATGAAGCTAATAGATGATATTGCGTTCCAGACAAACCTTCTTGCTTTAAATGCGGCTGTTGAGGCAGCAAGGGCAGGGGAGCACGGAAAAGGTTTTGCTGTTGTAGCCGACGAAGTACGTAGCTTGGCGTCTAGAAGTCAAGTGGCATCTAAGGAAAGCAGACAGTTTATCGACGACACAGTAGCTAAAATTAAAGATGGCGAAAAGGCAGCTCAGGATATGGCAAATTCACTTGTTAGAATAGTTGAAGATATTGGCAACGTAACAAACATTGTTTCTGAAATAGCTGATGAATCGCAAAATCAAGCCGCAGCAATCACAAGTTTTACTGAGGGTGTTGGAAACATATCTCAGGTTGTTCAAAATAATACGGCTGTTTCGGAGGAATCGGCGTCTACCGCTCAACAGCTTAACAGTCAAGCCGAAAGCATGAACGCTATTACAAGAACTTATAAGCTGAAATCAAGGTAGGTTTCAGCTTGGTTGGATATATAACCCATTACGACGGCAATTTTAATTGAGATATTTAATTGCCGTCGTAATAATTTGTTTTAACCCTTAACGTCTAAAACAACGTGCTGGCCGTAATTATCAAGTAAATCATCGGTTGACTGCAAGGCGGCGATAGTAAACGCTTCGGTATTATGAACAAAGGAATAACCTTCCAGCGTATAACC
>CAZEYG010000339.1:0-3068 GCA_964516575.1 uncultured Defluviitaleaceae bacterium | reverse complement strand
CTTGCTAAAAAGTATGAAAAACCTCAATTATTGCTTAACACAGTTTATAATAGTGGCAGGATTGATACCCTTAAAGCTGTCACGGTAGCGGCCATTGGTGGAACGATATTGTATTTTGGTGTAAGAAAATGGCTGTCAAAAAAGAGAAAAGCAGAAATGGACGAACTGTTATTACAACAGGAAAACGAAACAGCTGAGTCAACCGATGCAGACTGACAAAAATACTACTTCATTAAGTGGAGGATTTCCAATGGGTGAAAGATTTCCAAATGTTGATTGGTGGTGCGACCGTTGCAATGCTTACCTTAATGGACAGATTGGATTTGACGACCATAAATACATTTGGCAGTGTATGGAATGTGGACATAAAAATAGCATTTCTAACTCTAACATTTACCAATCTGAAGATGATTTCAGAAATCAGAATTAGGGGGTTATCGGAAATGAAAAAAGAAAAAAATGGTTTCACTTCGTATTTTAAATGCAATGGAGATATTGAGGTACATGTAGCTGAAGACGGAACAGAAATTTTTGCGTTGCCACACAACTATACTTGGGTCGGAACAGCGGAAGGTGATGGAGTGTACTGCCCAATTTGCTCAGAAGAAATTCATTACCATAGCGGCGAGTATATATGTGTAAATTGCGAAAGCACTTTTACAGAAAGTACACTTGAGGAACATTGCGGCTGTGGCATAATCCACGGTTAAGCCCAAAGAAAATTGAGGAGGACAGCGCAAATGAAACGAATAGTCAGTATGCTTATTGCCTGCATAATGCTTATTACCCTATCCGCTTGTGGAGGTAGCTCTAATAGCCACGAGGGCGAAGCCAGAACGCCAGCGGCTTCAAAATCACAAAAAGGCAAGAATTATCAAGAGGTAATTGATGCTTTTACAGCAAAAGGTTTTATGAACATTAAAACAGAAAAGCTTGAAGATTTAGTTACCGGTTGGCTTACAAAGGACGGAGAAGTTGAGTCTGTATCGGTTGACGGCAATAAAGATTATAAAGCTGATACTTGGTATCCAAACGATGTAGAAGTGGTTATTTCATATCACACATTCCCTGTAAAAGAAGAAAATGATAGCGGCACTACTGCTGAAACAAATTCCGAAACAACACCACCTATTTCTGCACCACCTACCGAAAGCGATCCGGAAGTTTTAACAGTTGAGAACAATGAGGAGTTGGCAACACTTTTGAGTAGCTCAGATTATGCAATCATAAGTGCATTTGCAGAAAAGTATGTGGGTAAAACCATTGAATTTGATGCGAATATAGCATATATGGCACTTTATAAAAACTCCAAAACAAGGTATGACCTTATGATTAATGTTGGCGATTATAGCGAAACCACACAGATTGGCCCGAGTTTTAAGTTTGAAGATGTGAATGTTACTCATGACTTATATCTCACAGGCGACAATATTCCGGAGTATATTGAAGCCGGACTAAATATTCGTGTTACTGCAAAAGTGGTAAACTTTAATGAGAATACTGGATTGTTTTTCCTAAAGCCGGTTTCTACTAAAATAAGATAAAAGAGGTGTAGCCATGAGCAGTGACATTAAAGCCAACGGACAAGAATACGGCGAGATAATCTCTATTATTGACCGGGCGAGGGAGAACGCTTTCCGTGCTGTAAATCGTGAGCTTATCTCAATGTATTGGGAAATCGGCAAATATGTGAGTGAAAAGGTGAAAGACGGTGGCTGGGGTAAATCGGTTGTTACCGATTTTTCAAAATATATACAATCCCACTTTGTTGGGATACGCGGGTTTTCATCACAGAATATTTGGCGCATGAAACAGTTTTATGAAACCTACAGCACTAATGAAAAACTCTCAACACTGTCGAGAGAAATTTCGTGGTCAAATAATGTGCTAATCATGATGGGAGCAAAGACAGACGAAGCTCGTGAATTTTATCTTTTGCTTGCCAACAAAAACAACTATTCTGCCCGTGAGTTGGAGCGGCAAATGGATGCTAAACTTTTTGAACGCACAATGATTTCAGATGAAACGAACAAACTGTTTATTGCTCGCAGCCCGGGTTTGACGGCACTTAGGGATAGCTATATTTTAGAATTTCTCGACATTCCGGAAAGCCATCGCGAAACCGAACTCCGCAAGGCAATTGTTGCTAACTTGCGTGATTTTATTTTAGAATTTGGCAAGGACTTTACATTTGTTGGTGAAGAATATCGTATTCAAGTTGGCAACACAGATTTCTATATAGACTTGCTGTTTTATAATCGAGAATTATCCTGCCTTGTAGCCATCGAATTAAAGGTGAAAAAATTTAAACCGGAGTATCTGGGGCAGCTCGAATTTTACCTTGAGGCACTTGACCGTGATATTAAAAAGCCAAATGAAAATCCAAGCGTTGGGCTGATTTTATGCACGGATAAAGATGATACAGTTGTTGAATATGCTTTAAGTCGCAGTATGTCACCGGCACTTGTGGCAAGCTATCAGCTTCGTTTGCCGGATAAGACAATTTTAGAGAATAAGCTCCGAGAGCTAAAAGAGCTTGCCGATGGAATAGGCAATGATGGAAGCGAGTAATAAGGGGCTTTTTACTACCTTCGCAAGCAGGGACAATGCGGCAGCATTGTCGCTTGTTAGGGCTACCGCCCTAAGACCCGCACCGACACAAACCCGATGGTTTGTGTCGGTTTTAAGCCACGCCTTCGGCGTGTCTGCTGTGCAATAAAAATTTCGGCATAATCTCCCCTTGGCATCATGTTACCAAATCGGAAAAAACAAAAAAAACAGCGGGGAATCCATCTCGGATATCCCCACCATCAGGCATAAATTATTTCGTATTTTCGTTCTCTGCCGCCGCTTGCTCATCTCGTTTCTTAGCGTACCAACGTCGATTATATTCACGCTGTTTTGCGAGCTTCTCACGCCGCTTTTCCTCGGCGGCAAGTTCTTCGGCTGTCGGTGTTGGAAATGGTTCTGATGGGGGTTCAAACTGACCGATGAAATTGAATATTATCTCAACTTCCTGAACTCTCTCGCCAGTGGATTTATCTGCTTCGTGGATTAAAATTCGGAAT
>CAZEYG010000338.1:0-3068 GCA_964516575.1 uncultured Defluviitaleaceae bacterium | reverse complement strand
TCGGGATTATGGCACATATAGACGCTGGTAAAACAACTCTCACAGAAAGAATTTTGTACTATACCGGCCGTAATTATAAAATAGGAGATACCCACGACGGTACAGCTACAATGGACTGGATGGAGCAGGAGCAGGAGAGAGGTATTACCATTACTTCCGCAGCTACCACTACCCAATGGAACGATACTCGTATTAATATAATTGATACGCCAGGCCATGTTGACTTTACCGTTGAGGTGGAGCGTTCATTAAGGGTTTTGGACGGCGCAGTAGGCGTGTTTTGTGCCAAGGGCGGAGTTGAGCCGCAGTCTGAAACTGTTTGGCGCCAGGCCGACAGATACGGAGTTCCAAGATTAGCTTTTGTTAATAAAATGGACATTATGGGCGCCGACTTCTTTAATGTTGTGAATAAAATTAAGGAACGACTGGGCGCAAACCCTGTGCCCCTTCAAATACCTATCGGTGCTGAGGATTTGTTTATTGGCGTAATAGACTTGCTTGAAATGAAAGCCTATTTTTATAAGGATGATGAAGGCAAGGATATTTCTATTGAAGAAATACCGGCTGACTATTTGGATAAGGCTAATGAATACCGTGTTAAAATGGTAGAGTCCGTTTCCGAAACAGACGACGAATTAATGGAAAAATACCTTATGGGCGAAGAGCCTACAGCTTCGGAGCTTATGGCGGCTATTCGCAAGGCGTGTATAGAAACTACTATAACACCTGTGTTTTGCGGCTCTGCTTATAGAAACAAAGGCGTTCAAAAGCTACTTGACGGCGTTGTTGCGTATTTACCCGCTCCAACCGACGTTCCTGCAATAAAAGGTATTATCCCTGGTGTAGAAGGCGAAGTCGAGCGCAAAGCTTCGGATGAAGAGCCTTTCGCCGCTTTAGCTTTTAAAATTATGAACGACCCCTTTGTTGGAAAGCTGGCATTTTTCCGTGTTTATTCCGGCGTTTTGGAATCCGGCTCTTACGTTTATAATCCGGTTAAAGGCAAAAAAGAGCGTATCGGCCGTATTTTGCAGATGCACGCTAACCACCGTCAGGAAATTGATAAGGTTTATGCCGGTGATATTGCCGCAGCCGTAGGTTTAAAACTGACCTCCACAGGTGACACTTTATGCATGGAAAACAACGAAATCGTATTGGAATCAATGAATTTCCCCGAGCCTGTTATCTCGGTTGCGATTGAGCCTAAAACCAAAGCCGGCCGTGATAAAATGGGCCTTTCTCTTGCAAAACTAGCTGAAGAGGATCCAACTTTCAAAACCTATACAAACGTTGAAACCGGCCAAACTATTATCTCAGGCATGGGCGAATTGCACCTTGAAATCATAGTCGACAGACTTCTTCGTGAGTTTAAGGTTGAGGCTAACGTAGGTAAACCTCAGGTTGCCTACAGAGAAGCGTTTACAAAAGCAGTTGACGTTGAAGGCAAATACGTCAAGCAATCCGGCGGTCACGGCCAGTATGGTCACTGTAAAGTCAAGTTTGAGCCCCTTGATCACAATGATGCCGACAAAACATACGAGTTTGTTAACGGTATCGTCGGCGGTGTTATTCCTAAGGAATATATCCCCGCTGTTGACAACGGCATAAAAGAGGCTATGCAAGCCGGTATTATCGGCGGGTATCCCGTTTTAGGCCTTCGGGCAACATTATACGACGGCTCATACCACGATGTTGACTCCTCTGAAATGGCGTTTAAGATTGCTGGTTCATTAGCTTTTAAAGAAGCTATGAAAAAATCAGACCCGGTTCTTTTAGAGCCGATTATGAAGGTTGACGTTACTGTACCCGAGGAATACATGGGTGACGTTATCGGCGACGTAAACAGCCGCCGTGGACGCATAGAAGGTATGGAAGCCTCAAACAACGCACAGGTCATTCATTCTTATGTGCCCCTTGCCGAAATGTTTGGCTACTCTACGGATCTTCGCTCAAAAACCCAAGGACGTGGCGTTTACTCCATGGAGGTTCATCATTACGAGCCCGTACCAAAAAATATTCAGGAAAAGGTAGTTGCTAAATAATACCCTTTCCTAAGCATGTACAAATAAATGTTGCAAATATTTGCTAATAAATTTATAATAGAAACATATAAAGGTAATCTAGCGAGTAAGCTCTCGCATATTAAGGAGGAAAATTAAATGGCTAAAGCTAAGTTTGAAAGAAAGAAACCGCATGTTAATATCGGTACTATCGGTCACGTTGACCACGGCAAAACCACTTTAACTGCTGCTATTACAAAAACCTTGCTTAAAAGGTACGGTCTTGGCGAAGAAGTTCCTTTTGATAAAATCGACAAGGCTCCTGAGGAAAGAGAACGTGGTATAACAATCTCTACTACTCACGTTGAATACGAAACTCCAAACAGACATTACGCCCACGTTGACTGCCCAGGTCATGCCGACTATGTTAAAAACATGATTACCGGCGCAGCTCAGATGGACGGCGCTATCCTCGTTGTTGCCGCTACTGACGGCCCTATGGCTCAAACTCGTGAGCATATTCTTCTTGCCCGTCAGGTAGGCGTTCCTTATATTGTAGTTTTCATGAACAAATGTGACGCTGTTGACGACGAAGAGCTTCTTGACCTTGTTGAAATGGAAATCCGTGATCTTCTTAGCGAATACGAATTCCCGGGCGACGATACTCCAATCGTTCGTGGTTCAGCTACTCTTTCTCTTTCAGACCCTGACTCAGCTTGGGGCGACAAGGTTGTTGAGCTTATGGAAGCTGTTGACGCATACATCCCGGATCCTATTCGTGACACAGACAAGAATTTCCTTATGCCTGTTGAGGACGTATTCTCAATTACAGGCCGTGGTACAGTTGCTACAGGCCGTGTTGAAAGAGGTACTCTTAAGATTCAGGAAGAAGTTGAAATCGTTGGCTTTACTGATGAACGCCGTAAGGTTGTTGTTACTGGTATCGAAATGTTCCGTAAGCTTCTTGACTCTGCTCAAGCAGGTGATAACATCGGCGCTCTTCTTCGTGGTGTGCAAAGAACAGACATCGAGCGTGGCCAAGTTTTAGCTAAGCCAGGTTCTATCACTCCC
>CAZEYG010000337.1:0-3077 GCA_964516575.1 uncultured Defluviitaleaceae bacterium | reverse complement strand
CAAGCAGCGTTGATTGGTCGTCTGAAAAATTTTCAAAAAACAATATCGCTACAGACAGAATAGTTCAAAAGGGCATAGAAGGCGAGATTGTCGGCATTGACCAAAAATATGACAAAACCTCAAACATATCTGCCGAAACATCTGATTTTAAAAAGGATGACCAAAGTTTAAGACAAGCCATTAAAGATAATAACGCCGTAATACAAATGGAGAATTTGTCTGGGTTATCCGGCAAGCAGCAGCTACAAATAACAATCGGCGTTAACCCGGAAGGCTTTGACAACCTTGTAGAGCAGATAAGGACGATAGGTGAAATAAAAAGCTTTTCCGTCAACAAAATAGATAAAACTGAGGAATACAACCGCCTTTTAGCGGAACAGGAAACACTGAAAAAAACAAGGGATGCTTATGTCGCGTTGAAAAATGGCGGTGGCTCTATACAGGATATGCTTTCTCTTGAAGAAAAAATATTATCAGTCGAAAAAGAACTTCAAAATATGGGCGTAGACTTGGGGCAGTTTTCAACAGAAGTTTCCTTTTGCACAGTTAATTTTGCTTTGATGGAGGTTGCTGCCAAAGCCACTACAGCCCACGAGATTTCGCTGCGCTTCATATTTAGCTCTATAAGTGATAGTTTTTTATGGTCGGGATTATTTTATTTGGGCGTTGCTTTCTTCCTTGGCGTGGCGTTAGTTTGCATCAACGTATTTTTAACTATAATCAGCGGCATAAAACGTCAGCTTAAAAATGATGAAATTGATTCAAATGTCGGCGACGGAAATGGGGATAGTCTCCTATCGCAAGACGAACATCAAGATATCAAATAATGTGAGTTCGACGGCGATGAAGCCGCCGCCGAACTTCTGATTATATTCGCACATTTTGCGGCAAAAACCGCCGCAAAACAGCTCATAACGTGAAAATTGCTTCGCAATTTACGCCGCTTTCGCGGCGTGTTCGACTTCGTCGAACTCACATTAAATAACAAAAAGGACTTATGCATAACCTTGAAATGGTTGCATAAGTCCTTTTTTAGAAACTACAGTTACTTTTTTTGTCCACGACAAATAAAAGTACAAATCCCACCTTATTAGCCAAGTAACAAAACAATTGCCGCATGTATAAAATGATAATAGAGTATGAAAAAATGTTAAGGGTGATTTAATGGGAACAGGCTATCTGGAAATAAATCTTTTTACCGGAGATAATGTCGTACCTGTAAAAAACGCTAAAGTCATTATAAAAGACTCAAAAGGAAATGTATTATACGAACTAACCTCAAATGAAAACGGCTTGACAAAAAAAATATCTTTGGCTGCTCCAAGCAAAAAACTTTCGCTAGACCCAAACAACAAAATACCGCCCTTTTCTGTTGTTGATGTAGAAGTACCAAGCGCAAAAGGCTTTAGGCGTACAATAATCCATAATGTACAGATTTTTGATACAGAGGTATCTCTTTTGCCGGTTCATCTCGAACCCTTGATAGAAGGGGAAACCCCAGCGGATAATACCGAGGAGATTTTTATACCACCAGAACATGGCGTAGACATGCCAGCGGAAAAGCTGGTTCAGACAGAATCAGAGGATGATTTGCGACCGGTTAATGCCGAAGGTAATGTCGAAATAATGCGGACATTGGCTAATGAGGTCAAGATACCTGAATATATAACGGTTCATCTAGGCACGCCAAACAACTTAAACGCAAAAAATGTCCGTGTACCTTTTATTGATTATATTAAAAATGTTGCATCCAGCGAAATATTTCCCACATGGGAGGAATCGGCTCTTGTTGCTAATATTTATTGTCAAATTTCTTTTGCGTTAAACAGAATCTATACAGTATGGTATCGAAGCAGAGGTTATAATTATGATATAACAAACAGCACTGCATATGACCAATATTTTGTTGAAGGCAGAAATATATTCCAAAATATAAGCAAGATTGTTGACCGTATTTTTAATGTATTTTTAAGAAGAGAAGGCAGAAAAGAGCCGCTTTTCTCTCTATACTGTAATGGAACAACAGCAACCTGCAATGGTCTTTCTCAATGGGGCTCACAGGATTTAGCTTTAAAGGGATATTCGCCCATAGAAATAATAAGAAGCTATTATCCGGATGATACAAAAATAGTAGAATCCACAAACATTACAAGCGAAGTCGGAACATATCCCGGCACTCCTTTAAGGGAAGGCTCTACGGGTGAAGCTGTTCGCACAATGCAATATTATTTAAACAGAATAAGCGGCAATTTCTATATGCCTCAAATATCAAACCCAAACGGCTATTATGGCAGCTCTACAAAGGAAAGTGTTATTGCCTTTCAAAGAATATTTAAACTTACGGCGGATGGAGTCATTGGCAAGGCAACATGGTATCAGATAACAAAAATATATGTTGCAGTCGCCGAGCTTGCCGAACTTACAAGTGAGGGCGAACGCATTGGCATAGGCGCTGCTCCTCCGACATCAACAATAAGAGAAGGTTCAAGGGGCGAGGATGTTGTTGAGCTGCAATTTCTGTTAAACTATATTTCAGAGTTTTTCCCATCTATACCATTCGTTATACAGGATGGTGTTTTCAAAGAACCGACAAAAGATGCCGTTATAGAATTCCAAAAAGAATTTCGTTTAACGGCAGATGGTGTTGTTGGCCCCGGAACATGGAAAAAGCTTTATGAGGTTTATTACTCTATAAAAAATTCCGTAGAGATTCCAACCACTCCTGTTTATCCCGGCACACCTCTAAGGGTTGGCTCTAGAGGTAACGATGTTATGATAATACAGAAATATCTAAACGAGATAGGCAAGGTGTATAAAACAATACCTCCGCTTGTTGTTGATGGTATATTCGGGTCTGGTATGCAGGCGGCTGTTATTGCATTCCAAAATCAATTTGGTCTAAAGGCTGATGGCGTTGTAGGTGAAATGACATGGAATAAGATTATTTCTGTTTATAATAATCTTGGCTCAATAACACCGCAATATCCCGGAACACCGCTTAAAGTCGGCTCTAAAGGCAATGACGTTTCGCTTATGCAAAGCTTTTTAAAAGCTATATCAAAGGTATTCCCTATTAT
>CAZEYG010000336.1:0-3087 GCA_964516575.1 uncultured Defluviitaleaceae bacterium | reverse complement strand
GGCGCTATTGCCGGCTCGATTTTGGTTTTTTTATCTAATCTTACATCCTTCGTTACGCCGCTTTTGTTAGGTCAAGGTAAGGTTCCTGTTTTTGGCTCAATAGCATACATGCAAGGTATTGAAGCTATGAATTATCCTTTTGCTTCGGCTTTTTCCTTGTTCCCAATGGCGATTTTGGTTGTAGGAATGGTTATCTTTAGGCTGATTATGTCGGTTATCCGCAAGAGCAAAGAAGAATACGGACAGGAGGCGGCCGCATGAACGAAAAAATAGGCAACAGCTTGTTTACCTTTTTAGCAATAGCAGCCTTGCTTTTTACTATGCTGCCTATTATTATGCTGTTTTTTGGGGCGTTTAACGATGCGCCGTTTTTTAAGTTTCCAATTGAGACTTATTCTTTAAAATGGATAAATGCTTTTTTATCCAGCAAGGAGTTCAGGTCGTCCTTAAGAGTAAGCCTAACTGTATCTTCAAGCGCTGTGTTTATCGGGCTTTTGGCGGGTATACCAACGGCCTTTGCCATCAAACGTTTTGATTTTAAAGGGCGCACGTTTGTAAACACTCTTGTAATGTCGTCCATGACGCTGCCTAGGGTTATTTGGGCTATAGCGCTCTTGCAGTTTTACACTGCCTTTGGAATACTAGGTACATACAGGGGTTTGATTTTTGCCCACAGCCTTTTAGTTATACCTTATGTTGTAAGAATGGTACTATCCAGCCTTTCCTTTGTAAACGCTGATGTGGAAAACGCAGCCTTAAGCCTTGGCGCAAGCCCTCAAAGAACATTTTTTGAAATAACGATGCCTCTTATTTTACCTGGGGTTATTGTAAGCGCCTTTTTTGGATTTGTTGTGTCCTTTACCGATTCAGTAGTTGCAGTGTTTATATCCGGCGTAAGAAATATAACCTTCCCCGTACGTATATATGCTCAACAGCGTGGTCAAGGGCTGGATCCTGTTGCCGTCGCCGGCAGCGCAATAATTATACTGGTTATTATAATCGTTGAGATAGTATGCGAAAAGCTGTTTAAATGGTCTAAGTATATGTAGGCTCCAAATAACAACTTGCATAAAGAGGTGAAGTATATGGCTGAAACTACACTAAGAATAGAAAACGTAAGTAAAGCCTTTGGCAAGAACGTTGTTCTTAAGGATGTTAATCTTAAAATCAACAACGGAGAGTTTATAGTTCTTTTAGGCCCATCAGGTTGCGGAAAAACAACACTACTTAACGCTATAAGTGGGCTAGGGCTTCCTGATAAGGGTAATATAATTTTAAAGGATAAGGATATTACTAACCTTCCTGTTAACAAAAGGGATATGGGAATAGTTTTCCAAAGTTATGCTCTTTTCCCGCATATGAATGTAAGGGACAATATCGCCTTCGGCTTGCGTATGCGAAAGTTACCTAAAGATGAAATCGCAAAAAAAGTTAAGGAAGGTTTATCAAAGGTTCATTTAGACGGTTATGAGGACAGAAAAATTGACCAAATGTCCGGCGGGCAAAGGCAACGTGTGGCGCTGGCAAGAGCTCTTGTTCTTAACCCTTCCTTGCTTTTAATGGACGAGCCGCTTTCTAATCTGGACGCAAAGTTACGGGCGACTGTCCGTGTAGAGATAGCGGAAATCCAAAGAAGCCTGAAGCTGACGACTATAATGGTAACTCACGACCAGGTTGAAGCCATGACAATGGCTCATCGTATTGTATTACTTCAAGACGGTATTATCCAACAGGACGGTAAGCCGGTTGATATATACGAAAAGCCAGCTAACATGTTTGTAGCCGGGTTTGTTGGCAGTCCAAGCATTAATTTTGTAGAAATAAAAAAGGATAAAAGCAACGTGGAATTTAATGAAATGGATATTAAAATGGACGGTCTTCTTAATGAAATCCTAGCAATGGATAAAGAAAAAGCAGCCCAATTACCATCGGGAGAATTCATTTTGGGTATTCGCCCTGAGTTTATTAGAATCAACTATGAGGGTGACGACGGAGTTTATATTGCTGAAGGCAAAATAAGATACATGGAAAGGTTAGGCTCCGAAACCCTTGCCCACGTTGATGTAAGTAATAAAAGCCTAGTTGTTATAATGCCCGGTTTAATAAGCTCCTTACGCAGCAAGGACACCGTAAGGCTTAGTGTTGCAAAAAACAGTGTTCATATATTCGATAAAAACACAGGCTGCAGATTATAAAAACCAAAGGGTACGGTTATTAACGCCGCACCCTTTTTTATTTACATCTCCTTTAAAAACCCTTTAAGCTCAGTAATAAAATCAGATATTGCATTTTCCACGTATGCCGGCTGTATTTTTCGGGTAGCCATATAAAGAGAGCGTTTTGGAGGAGTTTCATAAAGCCGATACCAAATTAATGGTCGATTAAGCGCCATTATACGGGCAATAGACATTGGCATAATCGTCCAATAACCGCTGGTTGATACAAAATACTCCGTCATAAAAAACGTGTTTACCTTAAGCCTGATTTGCTCCTCCGGCCAAAGAGAATTATGCCACTGCTGATGAAGTAAATCGTAACCTGAAAACAATTCCTTCTCCACATTCAGCTCCTTAGCATGAATATAAGCTCCTGGAGGTTCAGTACTCATACTTTCCGGCATAATTACTACATATTCCTCGGAAAAAAGCAATTCGGCATGTATCATCGGATAATTATAAAAAATATTGTTATTTACAAAACCAATATCCAGCTTTTTTGCGTCAAGCATATCACGTATGATAAAGGAATGGTCGGTCTGCACAGTTAGGTTTACTAA
The DNA here is from genome assembly GCA_964516575.1 of uncultured Defluviitaleaceae bacterium. GTDB lineage: Bacteria > Bacillota > Clostridia > Lachnospirales > WRBF01 > CAZEYG01. The sequence goes on along the minus strand of CAZEYG010000336.1, from coordinate 311 downwards.
AGGATGAGCCTTTAGAAACTGCTCGTAAAAAGGAGCAAATATATAGTAGTTAACGCTGTCGATTGCGCCAATTGACAATTCTGTTTTATAAGGCATCATCTTAATGTCCTGCATTTCGTTATAAAAACTAAGCCAATGCTCGGCAACAGAGGCAAAACGCCGCCCTTGAGGCGTTAACTCAACATTCTTTTGCCCCTTGCTTCGGATAAACAGCGTAGTTTTAAGCTCTGCTTCAAGGGCCTTAAGCCTGTGACTGACTGCCGATTGGGAAATAAACATATTTTCCGCCGCCCGGCTTATGTTTCCACATC
>CAZEYG010000335.1:0-3093 GCA_964516575.1 uncultured Defluviitaleaceae bacterium | reverse complement strand
ACAGCGAGCTTAAGGTCTACGCCTTGTCGGAGGAAGGCTGCGAAAACGCTTCATGTGAATTTGACGTAAACACATTAAGACCAACATACCGGCTGCTAATCGGTATTCCAGGTAAAAGCAACGCCTTTGCCATATCCGAAAAGCTGGGGCTTCCGAGTCATATTATAAACGACGCAAAAGAAGTTATAAGCCACGAAAGCGCACGTTTTGAGGACGTTATAACGGATTTGGAAATAAGCCGTAAGACGTTACTCATAGAGCAGGAACGAGCCGAGACTTTCCGCCGTGAGGCTGAAAGGCTTCATAAGGATCTCGAAAACCAGAAACAAAAGATAGCCGCCCAGCGTGATAAAATGATGGCCGAAGCAAGGGACGAAGCAAGACGGCTTGTTATTAAGGCGAAGGACGAGGCCGACGAAATGCTGAAAGAGTTTAAAAAGCAGCTAAAGGAAAACGCCGGCCAAAAATCCATCGACGAAACAAGGCAAAAATTCCGTGATAAATTTAATGAGCTGGACGACGGCACAAGTATTATAGAAACAAAAAACAGAAAGCCGGTTACAAAACCTTTGTCACCTGGGGACAACGTTTTTGTTAATACACTAGGCAGAAGCGCAACGGTTGTTAGCCCACCTAACGCCGCCGGAGAGGTTATGGTTGCCGCCGGAAGCATGAAAATTAAGGTTCTTCTTGAAAACCTTTCGGAGGATAATACTCCCGCCGCCGGAAAGCTCGCTACAAAAGGCCAAAGCCACAGCGTAAAAGCAGATAAAAGCAAGTTTATTTCCCCTGAGATTGATTTACGCGGCTGTTTGGTTTCCGAGGCAATTGAAAAGGCTGATAAATATTTAGACGATGCATATTTGGCGGGGTTAAAGCAGATTACTATAATTCACGGCAAGGGCACAGGAGCGCTTAGAGCTGCCATAACTAATCATCTTAAAGGCCACTCCCACGTAAAAAGCCATCGGCTGGGAACCTTTGGTGAAGGAGAAACAGGGGTTACTGTTGTGGAATTTAACTAAAAATTATAATAAATTTAATAATATTTTGGAATTACTGGATATTATAGATGAAGTGTGTTAAAATATTTTCAATATCTAAGGTCTTAATGCTTAAGATTTGGAGGTAAATATTTTGAAAAAGTTATTGTTGCTGCCATTTACCGTACTTATTACTCTATGTATATGGCAGACGGCCTTTGCCGGTCATTGGGCAGACGTATATTTTGAGCGCTTAGAAAGTAATTCCGTTCTTTCAAGTATACTTGTGGAAAACATTGAAAACAAGGCAGACCAGCCTATGACAAGAGCAGAGTTTTTTGCTTTGATATCTGCCGTCTTGTTTGGCCAGCAAAAGCCGATGGGTTTTGAGTATTTTGCCGATTTTGATAACATTCCAAAGGAGCTTACAGGTTATATTAAAAAGGCACAAGAATATGGGATTGTTTCGGGTGTTTTACGTGGCGGAAGTTATTATCTTTTGCCGGACGAAAACATTACAAGACAGGATGCGGTTACTGCTTTAGGCCGGAGCCTTGGCTTATCCATAAGCGCAAGGACGAGTTTTGCTGACGACAGCCAAATATCCGATTATGCCTTTGACTACGTATGTGCCTTTGAAAAGGCAGGTATATTATCGGGAGATTACAACAAAAGATTTAACCCCCTAGACAAGCTGACTTGGGCTCAGGCCTGTAAAATTATAGTAGATGTTATGGAGGGCGGTTTTGCCAGCCCGGCAAAAATTAGTGCTCTTGCCGGAGACGGCAGTAGGGGTTATAAAAACGGCTATGGGTCGGAAGCAGTGTTTAACGGAATAAGCGGCATTAGCTTTTACAACGGTGACGTTTACATTGCTGATGGGGATAATAATAAAATCCGTAAGGTTTCCGGCGGTTACGTGTCCGATGTTGCCGGAAGGATTCTAGGGTATGATATATACGGCGCTGCCGTTAAGGGTTATCGTGATGACATTGCAGGGCTTGCGCTGTTTGCGAGGCCTTCGGCTGTACTTCCTGCTGACGATAAGGTGTACGTGCTTGATAAAGAAAACAGCGCTGTTCGTGTTATTATAAATAACCGTGTTACAACCTATGCCGGAGCAGGATATGCGGGGCATGGGGACGGGGCGCTTTTGACCGCCCGGTTTAATAAGCCGGAAGGCTTTTGCTTTGGCGACGGCGGAAGCATTTATATAGCCGATACCGGCAACAATGTAATCCGAAAAATTGACTCCAGCGGTATTGTAACCACAATCGCAGGCAGGCCGGGGGAAAGTGGCCTTGCCGACGGCGCCGCCGACAGCGCTTTGTTCTATCGGCCTACAAAGCTGGCTTATAAGGAAGGAGTATTATACATCTCCGACAGCGGTAATAACCGTATTCGTACATTAAAGGATGGCCTTGTTTCAACCTTTGCAGGAGGAGGAGACGAACGGTTTGGCCCAGACAACGGGCTTTTAGGCGGATACAGAGACGGAAACAAGCTGTCCGCCTTGTTTGACAACCCGTCGGGTATTTGCTTCGGCGAAGACGGAACGTTATATGTAGCCGATACAGGTAACAGCATGGTCAGGGCTATATCAAAGGGCTTGGTTTATACGGTTTCCGGATTAGGCAGCCCAGTTTCCGGCAGCGGCCGGGAATATTATAACAGACCTGTTGACGTGGCTTGGGCGGGTAAAATCCTATATGTAGCCGATAGCTTCAAAAACACTGTTATTTCCGTTGAAATAGGGAGGTAGAGCCATGAAAATACCATTAGCCCATAAACATTACAACACAAACAGGTTAATATCTATAGTAATGTCAGCTATACTTATAATGGCTTGCTCTGTAACTGCCCTTGGAGCCTCCGAAGCCGAGGGAAGGGTTATAAAACTTTTGAAGCAGCAAGGTGGCGGTGTTTCTGTTGTATCCGATAAGGGTAGGGAATATTCAGGTATTGAGGGTATGCGTCTGTTTTCGGGTTATAAGGTTAAAACCGACAGCAAAAGTTACGCCTTTTTATCTATAGATGATACAAAAGCCGTTAAGCTGGATGTTAATACTTCCGTTGAAATTAGAAAACAGGGTAGTAAAAGCGAGATATT
>CAZEYG010000334.1:0-3105 GCA_964516575.1 uncultured Defluviitaleaceae bacterium | reverse complement strand
CCTATAATACATTCGAGGAGTTTAGCCTTCTTCATATGGAGAGAATTTTGATTGTGGATGACAGCCTGATTAACAGGCAAATGCCTACTGACATTCTGAAAACACAGTATGCAGTTGAAAGCTCACATTCTGGCATGGACGCACTTTCCAAGGCTTTTGCTTCGCCGCCCAGCCTTATTCTTCTGGATATCTTAATGCCGGATTTAGATGGTTTTACTGTGCTCAAAATGCTGAAAAAGGAGAAAATTACGAAAGATGTGCCGGTAATATTTATTACCGGCTTAAACGATGCTGAAAATGAGGAAAAGGGTCTTATGCTTGGGGCTGTAGACTACATTACAAAGCCCTTTGTTCCAAATATTGTTAAGGCACGGGTAGGTACACATGTTCGCCTTTCTTTATACATGCAGGCTATGGAAAGCCTTATAACCTACGATAGCCTTACAGGCGTCAAAAACAGACGTGGTTTTGACGAGTTTTTTGCCGCCGAGTGGCGCCGGGCAATAAGAGAATTTCAGCCTCTATCGCTGGCTCTTTTAGACGTGGACTATTTTAAAAGTTTTAATGACGGTTACGGGCATTTGGCCGGTGACGATACTCTTAAAATCATTGCAAAAACTGCAAGTGGTGCGCTTAACAGGCCATGTGACTTTTTTGCCAGATACGGCGGCGAGGAGTTTGCAATGGTTCTTCCTAATACAGACGAAAGCGGCGCAATCTTTGTCGCTAATTCAATAATTGAGTCTGTGGAAAGCTTAAAAATCCACCATGAATTTTCAGAGACTTCCGGTTATGTAACCTTAAGCATAGGCGGCGCAACGGTTATACCAACATATTCAGATGATTATAATGATTTTTTTATTACTGCCGATAAAATGCTTTACAAATCAAAAACAAACGGAAGAAATAGGGCAACATGGAAACGTATTTAGATAGGGCAGTGAAAAATGATGTTTTTCGCTGCCGGGGTAATATGTTATAAAACAAAGGTGAGTTATGAAATTTAAAAGCATTATTTTCGATATGGACGGCACATTGTTGGATTCTATGTATATTTGGGATGGGATTACAGAAAAATACTTGGAATCCATAGGTATAACGCCGCCTAAAGACATATGGAAAAGTGTAAGGCATTTTACTTTAGCCGAGGCTATTCAACATATCAAAGAAAAGTTTAATATTGAAACACCGGCGGAACAAATGCTTAATGAGGCGATTGGTATTATAAGCGATGGCTACAAAAAAAACGTGCAGCTAAAGCCTTACGCCTTTGAATTTTTAACCTTTCTGTACGAAAACGGCGTTGATATGTGTATTGCAACAGCTACAGACAGGGATTTGGCCGAGGCGGCCTTAGAGCGAGCTTCTGTGCTTAAATACTTTAAATTTATAATAACCTCAAGGGAAGCAGGTATTGGCAAAACATCCCCGAAAATATACTTTGATTCGGTAAGTAAGTTAGGTTCTTCGCCTGAAAATGTTGTCATATTCGAGGATGCCTTTCATTGTGTAATGACGGCGAAAAAAGCCGGGTTTTATGTTGTTGGCGTAGATGACCTTTCTACCCGGGATGTTTCCCCAAAGGTGAAAGAAATGTGCGACTGCTACATAACGTCATATGAGGATGTATTAAACAAATATAAAGCTGGGATTGATTGCTGTGGGTTATTATTGTTATAGAGTTGTACAGATTGCACAATTATGCCGGCATATTTTATCCACAAAACATTAACTTTACAAACATGCAATTAACATTTATAATAAAACATATAGGTACAATAGTCATATAAAAAAAGGAGGAATAATCATGCATGATTATAAAAAACCTAAAAAAGTAAACATAATAGTTGAGAAAACTCCTGTTGACCCACGAGAAGGTCACGGCGGAACATGCCACAGCCTGAAGGAAGGTGATGTTTTTAGCTTTGACTTTGAAAGATGCCCGCAAAACTTCTGTGCCGCAGCGTTTCATAGCCTTTGGCCGATGCTTAGGGTTATCGAATTAGGCGGACGCCATCCTTGGGACAAAGAAGAAGGCGTTACATATTCTAACTGCCCGGATCCTTTCAAACCCGTAATCTTTAGGTTGGAAGCCGTAGAAGAATAGAAGCACACATAATTTAGGAGGATACGAAAGTGTCAAATATAACAGATTTACGCTCGTTTTTAAAAATACTTGAGGAAAACAACCAACTTGCGACGATCGAAAAAGAGGTAGACTGGAAGTTTGAACTAGGTTCCGTGCTTTCTAATCTGGAAAGCAAAAACAAAGGCGCCGGGCTGTTTAAATCAGTAAAGGACAAAAACTTTGCAGTATGCGGCGGTATTTTAGGCTCTATGGACAGAATCGCCCTTGCACTTGAATGCGATAAAGACAAAATTATTGACTTCCTGGCGGATTGCCTTGACAAACCGGTGAAACCAAACGTTGTTACTAATGCAGCTTGTCAAGAAAACGTTATTCAAGACGACGACGTAGACCTCAGCCTTGTTCCTATTCCTCAACATGCTCCGAAGGATGGCGGCCCCTTTATTACCGGCGGCGTTATCGTCAGCAAAGAGCTGCACGGCACAAAGCAAAACCTGTCCTTCCAAAGAATGCAGGTTAAAGGCAAAAACAAACTGAGTATTATGATAAACGAGTGGCGTCATTTAAAGGATTTTTACGACGAAGCCGAAAAAGAAGGCAAAGCCCTTCCGATTGCAATTGTTTGTGGTTCAGACCCGATTATTTATATTGCAGCCGGCTTGCGTTATAACGGCGATGAAACCGAGATAGCAGGCGCTGTCCGTAATCGGCCGATTGACGTTGTAAAATGTGTTAAGTCCGATATTTACGTTCCGGCCACAGCGGAGTTTGTTATTGAAGGCGAGATTCTCCCCGAAGAAAGAGAATATGAAGGCCCCTTAGGCGAGTTTACCGGCCATTACAGCGAGCCGTGGCTTAGCCCGGTTATTAAGGTAACAGCCATAACCCACAGAAACGACGCTATTTATCAAACAATAAACGGCGCTTCTTTTGAGCATATTAATCTTGGCAACGTTCTGCCCAGAGAACCGCTTTTGAAAAAATTCTGTACCCACGTAAGCTCAGGTGTTAAAAAC
>CAZEYG010000333.1:0-3111 GCA_964516575.1 uncultured Defluviitaleaceae bacterium | reverse complement strand
GTCAATATTGTTTGCAGTACAAATAAAAAGCACGTCTGAAAGATCATATGCCAGCTCAATATAATGATCTCTAAAAGTATTGTTTTGCTCGGCGTCAAGAGCCTCCAAAAGCGCCGCAGCCGGATTCCCCCTAAAATCAGCGGACATTTTATCCAGCTCGTCCAAAAGAATAAGAGGGTTAATTGTTTTTGCAGCCTTCATGGCGTTTATAACCCGCCCGGGCATTGCGCCGATATAGGTTTTTCTGTGGCCGCGAATTTCAGCCTCGTCTCTGACGCCACCTAACGACATTCGGATATAGGAGCGGTTCAGAGCCTTTGCAACCGACTTTGCTATAGATGTTTTGCCAACACCCGGCGGCCCTACAAGGCAAAGAATAGGTGACATAAGCTTAGGCGCTTTTTGCCTGACGGCTAAAAACTCCACTATCCGTTCTTTAACCTTAACAAGGCCGTAATGGTCATTGTCTAAAACAGCTTCGGCGTTTTTAATGTCCGTATTTTCTTCGGATTTATTTGTCCAGGGCAAATCCATAAGCCAGTCGATATAATCTCTTATAACAACCGTCTCGGGGGATGTTGAGGAATGGCGTGACAGTCTTTTTAATTCGTACTCAATTTTTTCTTTAACATGTTCTGGAAGCCCTAATTCATCCAAGCGTTTTTTGTAGTTTTCAACATCACCCAAAACGCCGTCTTTTTCGCCAAGCTCCTCGTTTATTACTTTTAGCTGCTCACGCAGAAAGTATTCACGCTGGTGCTTATCGATATTATTTCTGACCTTTAAAAGAACATCCTTTTGAATATTAAGCACGTCAATCTCTTTATATAACAAGGACGCCGCATTATTAAGCCTTATAATCGGATCGATTTCCTCCAGTAGCTTTTGCTTGTCATTAGCCTTAAGTTGTGTGTGTGCGCCGATTAAATCAGCAAGACGGCCGGGTTCCTCGCAGGATATTACCTCCATAATAACTTCCGGGGACGCTTTCATAGTAAGGGCAACGTATTCCTCAAAGGCGTCACAAGTAACCCGAACCGCCGCCCTAATTTCATCCGTAGTATCTGAAAGCTCATAAATAGAAACGCAGTTTATGTAGCCGCTAAGGTAAGGTTCTTTTGTTACAAACTCCGTTATATAACCTCGGCAAACACCTTCCGCTATAACACGCACAATATTCGCCGGAAGTCTAAATATTTGCTTGATTTTTGCGACTGTGCCGAAAAGGTTAATGTCTTCTAAAGGGTGTTCTTCCGCCGCCGGATCCTTTTGGCCTGTTAAAAATACGTTTGTGCCGGTATTTAAGGCATATTCGAGCGCGGAAACGGATTTTACCCGCCCTATATCAAAGGCTATCGTCGTACCGGGGAACATTACAAGGCCACGTAAAGGCACTACAGGCAGAGTACTGCTTTCGCTAACCTCGTACAAATCATAGTTTAAATCGCTGTTGTGTTTTTTTTCATTGTCCATTTATTTCACCTTTTGTTTGTTATACTAATCCTAGATTAAAACATAGAGTGCAGAGGGAAGCCGAACGCCAAAGGGCGTGAGGTCTTTTGACCGATAGCAGTCTATGATTTTAATGAGGATTGGTATTAGTTACGTTACTATTATACACTAGATTTTTCCAAAATTATACTGGTATTAATGTTATAAAAAGGTAAATACTACATTTGATTTCCAAATTTAAAAAATATTGTAAAGGAGCTTGTGTTATGAAAAAAATATCAAAAGCTGTATTTTCGTTAGTGCTTGTTTTTCTGATGAGCGTTCAGGTTTTGGCGGCAACTGATATTTATACCGTTCAAAGAGGAGACACTCTTTGGAAAATCGCACAAATGTATAAGGTGGGCATATCTGAAATTATAGACGCCAACCCGCAGTTTAAAAACCCGGACATGATTTTCCCCGGGCAAAAGGTAACTGTGCCTCTTTTAGACCCGGCAACCTCCAGCATGGAGGAGCAGGTAGTGGCTCTTGTTAACAAAGAACGTACTTCCAGGGGACTTGCTCCGTTAAAAATGAACTGGGAGGTTTCAAGGGTAGCCCGCTATAAATCAGAGGATATGAAAAACAACAAATACTTTAGCCATACTTCTCCAACATACGGCTCACCCTTTGATATGTTAAAGCAATTTAACATAAAATACAAGTCCGCAGGCGAAAATATTGCAAAGGGACAAAAATCCGCCTCGTCCGTTATGAATTCGTGGATGAACTCGGAAGGTCACAGAAAGAATATTTTAAGCAGCAACTTTACGGAAATCGGCGTTGGTTATGTTGAAGGCGGAGGCACTACCTATTGGACACAAATGTTTATTAAGCCGTAAAAACAAAACTCATAAAATACTCAAAAGCGGAGACTGACTAAGCCTCCGCTAAATTTTATCCGGCCTTTTGGCAACATTTAACCGAACATATAATATTATAAATATTATTATATTATTATATAAGAAGGTTGTGATTGTATGGCGGACAAACCGGTGAGCTACATTCGGTTTTTACATGCGGTAAGTGACGGGCCGGCTCTAGATTTTTATGTTAATGGCAAGAGAATTGCCAGTAATGTTAGCTTTAAAGAGTTTACAGAGTATTTTACCGCTATGCCGGGGTTGTATAACATCGAGATTTACGGCGCAGGCTCAAAAGACGCCCCTGTTTTAGAAGAAACAGTTCAGCTTGATTATGACATGATATATACATTTGCTGTGTCCGGGCTTTGGGGTGACATAAGCGCAAAAATTGTAGTAGACAGAAAAAGAGCCGTAGACAAATCAAAAAGCTACATTCGCTTCATCAATCTTTCGCCTCTTGAAACCAGTTTTGACATACACTTAAATGACATTGAAAAACTGACCGATCTTGTGTATGAGGAAGCCTCTGAATATTTAAAGGTGTCCCCCAGCACATATTACTTAAAGGTTTTAGATAGCTTTACCGGCACGGCTGTGCTTTTGGATCCCCGGCTGCCTCTAAGAGCAGGCAAAATACATTCCTGTTATATAGTTGGAATTGAAGGCAGCAGCGAGGGGCTTATAGTGCTTGTTCCGCTGGAAAGAGCTTCATATTGATACGAATTTTTAACCGGACCGGCTTTTTTAAGAGCCG
>CAZEYG010000332.1:0-3113 GCA_964516575.1 uncultured Defluviitaleaceae bacterium | reverse complement strand
AGTTCAAAACCCATCCGACGGCTTAATGACCGTTCATGCCGCCGCTCAAAACCCATTCTTTACAAGAAGGTATGTTGCTGAAATTTTGCAAACCACAATGAACAGAGTCCGCATAGTTCAGCAAACATTAGGTGGCTCTTTCGGTGGTAAGGAGGAGGCTTTGGGTCTTATTGCAGGCCGTGCGGCTTTCTTATGCAGACTGACAGGCCGCCCGGTTAAAATTGTTTTCAGCCGTGAGGAGTCCTTCCTTGAAAGCTCAAAACGCCATCCATTTAAATTCAAGTATAAAGTAGGCGCAACAAAGGACGGCAAAATAACTGCCCTTCAAGGCAAACTTATAGACAACAGCGGCGCATACAACAACCAAACCCAGTTTATGAACTGGCGGTCAAACGTGCATTCAGCTGGTCCTTACGACATTGACAACATCAAAACAGAAGTTTTTGGCGTGTTTACAAACAACGTTCATTCCGGCGCATTCAGAGGTTATAGCTCTCCTTCCCTTATTTTTGCTCAGGAGCAACTTATCGAGGAGCTAGCCGAAGAGCTTAAAATGGAGCCGATTGAGGTTAGAAAAATCAACTGTCTAAAATCCGGCTCTTTGACAGCTACAAGCCAAAAAGTTGACAAGGTTATTTTAGACGAAATTATCGACTATACGGCCGAACAAAGCGGCTACAAGGCTAAAAGAGAAGAAGCGTTAAAGCAAACTTGTAAAACAAAACGCAAAGGTATCGGTATGTCCATAAGTTACCGGGGCTGTGGTTACGGCGCCGAAAGCCCAGACGCCGCCGGTGCTATGATTATCGCCAATGAGGACGGTTCTGTTACAATTAACTCCGGCCTTGTTGAAAACGGCCAGGGTCTTAAAACCGCTTATGCACAAATAGTGGCTGAAGCGTTAGGTGTGCCATATTCATCTATCCAGTTTTACGGCACAGACACTAACTCCATCCCCGACTGCGGCATGACTGTTGCCTCCAGAGGCACCGTTATGGGCGCGCAATCAATGCGTAAGGCAGCTGCAAAACTTAAAGAGATTTTAATTAACAACGTTATTGAGCTTGGCACATTCCCGCCGGAGACAATCGAACTGGCAAACAATCTAGGCGAGGGCACTGTTCATGGCTTAGAATCCTGTTCCCTTGACGAAGCCGACCCGGAAACTAAAAAATGCTCAACCAACTTAAAACGTGATGATATAGTCCTTGAAGACGGCTTCTTCTACTCTAAACGTGACCCGGAAAACAAAGTATCCTTAGGTCAAATTTGTAACTCCTGTCTTTGGACAGGTAAACAGACCTCAATTTTCGAGTGGAATATTCCGGCGCCCCTTATCCAGGATCATCATACAGGTCAGGGCAACGCTTTCCCCACATACTCTTACGCTTGTGTAATAGCCGAGGTTGAGGTTGACATGGAAACAGGTTACGTTGATGTTACGAAAGTAACAGCCAGCCACGACGTTGGTACGGCCGTTAATCCGTCCCTCATAAGAGGCCAAGTAAACGGCGGTATCGTTATGGGTCAAGGTTACGGCGTTATGGAAGAGGTTGAGGTTAATAAAGGCAAAATGCTTGACGTTAACATCGACACCTACATTATCCCAACCTCTATGGATATTCCTGAAATGCAGGTTAACATATTTGAATGTGACGACGAAAGCGGCACATACGGCGCAAAAAGTATTGGCGAACCGGCAACAGAGGCGATTGCTGCCGCTATTGCAAACGCCGTATATAACGCCACTGGAAGACGTATCAGAAATAACCCTGCCGATCTTGAAAAGGTTCTGCTCGGTAAAACTTTAAGTAAGGGGAGGTAAACTATGTTTAAGTTTGAATACTTTCGCCCGGCTGATTTAAACGAGGCGCTTAGTCTCCTTGACAAGCATAACGGCAGCGCTAAGGTTATAGCAGGCGGCACAGATTTATTGGTTCAGGTTCGTGACAACGACAAAAAGATAGCGAATGTTAAATACGTTGTTGACCTTTCCCATATTAAAGGTTTGGATTATATAAAAGACGATGGCGATACTATTAGAATGGGCGCTTTAGTGACTCATGACGCCGCATATAAATCAGAGATTTTAAACAAATACGTAAGCTTTTTAAGCGCCGCTTGTAACACCGTAGGCTCACCACAAATCAGGCACAGCGGCACATTAGGCGGCAACATCGGTAACGCTTCTCCAGCGGCAGACAGCGTCCCCGTTATGATTGCTCTTGACGCTATTGTGACAGTTAAAAGCGCCGGGGCAACAAGAGAGGTTCCTCTTGCCTCCATATTCGTTAAGCCTTATGCCACGAACCTAGCGCCTAACGAAATGATTACTGAAATCAGCTTTAAAAAGCTGCCAGAGGGTGCTAAAACAGCTTTTATAAAGCTTGCCAGAAGAAAGGCACTTGCCATATCCAGAATGAATATTGCCGTTGCCGTTGTAACCAACAACGATGGTATAGTTACTGACGTAAGGATTGCGCCCGGTTGTATTTTCCCAACACCACGCCGAGTATCGGAAGCTGAGTTGCTCTTAATCGGCAAAAAACCTACGGACGAGCTGATTGAGGCCGCTGGTGTTAAGGTTTCTGAGGTTATGATTGACGTAACCGGCGTCAGATGGTCCACAGAATACAAAAAGCCTGTTATCGAAGCGTTTACAAGACGTGCAATCAGGCAAGTGTTAGGGGGTAAATAGTTTGGACAAAATAACCGTAAACATGACTGTAAACGAAAAGCCTGTTACTTTGGAGGTAACGCCTAATGCAAGGCTTTTAGATGTGCTTAGAGAAGAGCTTTTACTAACCGGCACAAAGGAAGGTTGCGGTATAGGCGAATGCGGCGCTTGTACCGTTATCGTAGACGGCGTAAGTGTTAATTCATGCTTGACGCTGGCCGCTTCAATGGAAGGCAAAAAGGTTACTACAATAGAAGGCGTTGCAAAGAACGGCGAACTCCACCCGATTCAAAAGGCGCTTGTTGAACACAACGCTATCCAGTGCGGTTTTTGTACTCCCGGTTTTGTTATGAGCGCAAAGGCGCTTTTGGATTCTAATCCAAAGCCAAACAGAGAGCAGATTAAAGAAGCAATTTCCGGAAACCTTTGCCGCTGT
>CAZEYG010000331.1:0-3114 GCA_964516575.1 uncultured Defluviitaleaceae bacterium | reverse complement strand
ATTATACAACCCGACAGTGAAAACATCATTTTCACTGTCGGGTTGTATCACGTTAGTAGGCAGATTACTGGTTTTTTTGGCTCTTTTCTGCAGAAACGGAATCTAAATTCTTGATTCCAACTAATACATTAAACTGATTTATTAAAACACTTACTAATGTTTTATCGTTATAAAATATTACAGTACCATCTTTAAGCTCTTCCAGTTGAAAGCCGGCGGCGGCAAGCTGCTTGCCCCATTCAGTCGCATTTTCGCTGGTGCTTTTTTCAAGACTGTAAACATAAACAAAAATGCCGTCCTCATTATAAGTTTTTTCCGGGCTGGTATTAGAAATATAACCTAAATCAGGAACATTCGGAAACTCCTTGTAGTACCCTGTTTTAGATTTAGACTGAACATTTTCGCCGGTTGAGACGCTTGAGTCTTCTTTTGCTGCTGTTGCGCTTTCCGGCTTAGAGCTTGTTTGACTTGAAGTAGACTTTTCGCCGATATAAGCTGTATTCGTTTCGCCGTCATAACTTATTTCAATGCCCAGCATATCCGCCACTGCCCGCAACGGAACGTAAGTTGAGTCATTAATAAGTATTGTTTCTTTCTCAACAGGTTTTCCGTTAACTACCAGCTTAACACGGTCGAATATAACGTCTATTGTTTGATTTGTTTCAGCAAAAGCTGTTGTACCGGGTAAGAATAAAGCTGCCGCAAGTAAACTTCCAATAAGTCTTTTCATTTCAAAACCTCCATATTATAATAAGGTATTAGAGAGTACTTGCATTTATTTTATCCGCTTATCCAATTTTTATTAAAGGAACACACAAACATTAAGCGCTTATCCCTAAATTAAAAATATCGTCATTTTCCTGTCAAATTGTGCAATACTTTGTCAGCGGCTCCTCATATACATGGCATAAGTAAACTCATCACAACTTCCTCGTATGTGCAATTTGACAACGGAAAATGACTTTGTGTTTAATTAGGGATAAGCTCTAAATCTTGTATATTTCGTCGCTTTCCGGGCTTGACAATACATGTTCCTCGCCCTCTTGTATGTATATACTTCTTCCGTCTGTAATTTTGCCAATAACTGCTGCGTTAATCCCCTGACCTCTTAACCTTGCGGCAAGACCTTCGCCGAAAGGCGTACATATAAGCAGCGACCCGCTGGAAATTAGCTTGTAAGGGTTTATGTTAAAAACCTTGCAAATACCGGTTGTGTTCTCGTGAATCGGTATTTTCTCCAGTTGGATTGTTATGCCTTTGTTTGCTCCGGCGGCAAGTTCATAACAAGCGCCGAAAACCCCACCTTCGGTTATATCATGCATGGCGCTTACTTCAAATTCAAGGGCCACAGAGGCTTCTTTTACTACGGAAATCTGATTACCCTGGGCTTTTGCCCAGCTTAATACGTCTTCGCCTAAAGACTCTTTAATAATATTTCCATGTTTTGCGGCGATAATAGAAACACCCTCCGTAGCGGCATATTTAGTCATAACAACGTCATGCCCCGCTTTTGCGCCTGAAGTGCTGATAAACCCGGCACTTTTTGCTTTGCCAATTATCGTGGCTGAAACTAAAGGCCGTGTCACTGCGTTTGTAACTTCAGTATGCCCGCCAATAACCTCAATATTTGCTTCCTTCGCACCCTTGTAAACATCACTCATTATCTTTTCCAAATCGGAAACAGTGCTGTTTTCCGGCAAGAGCACAGTAACCATTATGCCAATAGCCTCGCCACCGGATGCGGCAATGTCGTTTACATTAACATGAACAGCTAAATAACCCACATCGTCTGCCGCCCCTGTTATCGGATCAGAGGACAAAAGGCATATTTGAGAATCAAATTTAATAGCCGAACAATCCTCACCAACAGCAGGCCCCACAACAACCTCTTCTCTTTTAACGGTTTCGACATTCGGCCTGAAAATTGCACTGTTTAAAATGTCTAACGGTATTTTCCCTATTTCAAGTACAGTTTTATTATCCATAACTAATCCCTCCGGTTATAGTTATTACCCCGGCAGTAAAAATATCATTTTCACTGCCACCCTTTTGACGCAACCTTGCGGCTCCTAAGGGGGGGCGTCGGCAAAATTAATGACATATTTAATTGCCGACGTAATATCATAAACAGCAAAGAAACGCCAATAGTACTTGGCGTTTCCCGCTTATTTTAAAATAATAATACTTCACAACACGCAAATTAAAACATATTCTTAATCGCCAATAACAGGCATAGCGGGTAAATCCTCTATTCCGTTGCTATAAGTGTTTATGCCAGTAACAGGCGGCGCCGTTGCATAAGGCGGCAATGTGGCGATAGGTGGCACAGTAGCAATAGGTGGTGCAGTTGAAACAGGTGGCGCCGTTGCAACAGGAGCAGAAGTTGCAGCGGGAGGTACGGTTTCTGCCGGAGTGGCATTTCCTTGGTCAGCGGCGACAGTAGCGCTGCCTTCCGAATCGGATGCGGCTGTGGCCTGACCTGTTCCCTCGTGTACTTCCGCCGCATTTTCTTTATAATAACTTTTATTAACAAGAACCTTATCTACTTGAACGCCGTTTTCATATATAATTTTGTAGACTTCATATTTATAACCCGGTCTTGCAGGAGTAACAATCTTTCTTGTTCCGGCAGGTAAAGACGGATCCTTAATGATTTTTTCAGCCGGGGCAGGAATAGTCTGGGTAAGAGCGTTTTTGAATTCCAGCTTTCTTGTAGGGCCGTGTATTTCCTGGCCGTAAAGGTTTACGATAAGATTATTTTTATCGGTATACGCCTCAATAAAGACAGGGTATTCCGTATCATTTTGAAACTTAAGGTCTATATAATTTCCGGCAAGAGTAGCATCAAAACCCCAATCCATATAAGCCACTTTCAGCGAATGGTTTTGTCTCTCTACGATTTTCAGCTCGGCATCCAAAATGGCATTATAAAGCGTACTGGAAACTTGGCAAACGCCGCCGCCCATACCGTCTACCAGCTTACCGCTTTCAATTACGGGCGCCATACGATAACCGTTTGCAAAGGACATTTCGCCAAAGGCTTCATTTGTTGAAAAAATTTCCCCGGGATAGAGTACTGTGTTGTTTATTTTACTGGCGGCGTTTAAAATATTT
>CAZEYG010000330.1:0-3115 GCA_964516575.1 uncultured Defluviitaleaceae bacterium | reverse complement strand
ATGTCAGAAGCTTGCTCAACCTCGTTAAAACGATTGACCATATTATTTATAGCGTTATTTATAGAAACTATCGGAGCGGTCATTTGGTCAACAAGTCTGATTGTTGTTGCTATTCCGTTCACTTTCACGCCTCCTTTCAAAACGAAACGGAAACGATATTCTGAAAATTATCGTTTCCGTCTGCCATTTCGTTTGCCGTTTTTCTTAATCTTGTCTGCTTCTTCCTTATCGTGTTTTGCTTTCAGCTCGGTTGAGGCATAATAAAAGGCTTTAACGCTCTGATCAGCGTCAAGCCATTCGTTTAATTTGGACGGTGACCAATGAAGCTTTTGAATTGCATAATGAATGAAATTCGCCTCTACGTCACCATCCTCTATTAGTTTTTTGCTTCGTCAACTTCTTCTTGCAAAGAGACGAATCCGTTGAAATTGTTTATAAATTGAATGAAATCGTTCCATTCACCGCTATCGTCAACCATTTCTTGAATAAGATCTTCGGGGGTTTTTACCCCATAGCTGTCTTGAAGTTCTGCGTTGTAAAGGTCAGGGGACACAACCGACGCTGCAATTAGTTTTGTAATATACTCTGACGATTTAATTTTTTGCCTATACTGATTGGGTTTTCCGGGAATGGGTATTTCAATCATGCAGCTTTCTTGAAGCCGTTCATTTTCTTTTGTGGAAATAGGCTTGATTTCCCATTCAAGTGGCTTACCCTGTTCATCACAAAGGCTTTTTGTCGCCGCAAAATGGGTATTTTCTTTGATTTTTTTATTCTTTTTTAAGAACATTGATGTATTAGACATTATAAATCACTTTTCCTTTCTTACATTCCTGGCAGTTCTTTAAATTTTTCAGGCATTTTGAAATCTTCAAATGTGCCGTCAATATCTTCATCAAGGTATTCGCCGTCAGCATCAAATTTAGATAAAATACCGCCGTCAATGTTACAATCAATGAAAATCATCGTTTGCCGCCCTGCCGCTGATGTTGGGTCTTCATTGGTTACCTGAATTTCAAAATATACGTCTTCGCCCGTGTCTTTATAATCTAGCAACATTTGGCGAATAATGGATTGATTGTAGTGCATTGTTGCGCTGAACTTGCCCGTCCAACCTGTTGACTTGTTCGCCTGGCCGGTTCGCCCCAAAATAGGAACAACGGCCTTGCTTTTATCAAGAGACGCTTCAAAGTTTATCATCTGCATAAAATTATAGCGTCTGCCATTGATTTTAATA
Organism: uncultured Defluviitaleaceae bacterium; assembly: GCA_964516575.1. Classification (GTDB taxonomy): domain Bacteria; phylum Bacillota; class Clostridia; order Lachnospirales; family WRBF01; genus CAZEYG01. The sequence goes on along the minus strand of CAZEYG010000330.1, from coordinate 1,878 downwards.
AAACATTCCGCAAGTTTCGCCGAAACAGCGTCTTTGCCTTTCATTATGACATTGCTTAACATTTCAATTTACCTCCTTCCTTACGCCACGGTTACGACCATATAAAGCTGCGCCATGGCATTTACAACAGTCGCAAGGTTACTAACCACAACTGCTCGTTTTGTGTTGCCTTGCGCCACCTGAACATTGTCAGGCTTGAAATTTTCAATCGCTTCAATTTCCTGTAGTTGCTCATGGAGCTTAACAATATCTGACCAAAGCGAAATTCGCCCAGCTTCATTATTGGGGATTACTCCCAAATAGCGCGTGTTAAATATAACCGCGATATCGTTGGCGATCTGGTCAATAACACGGATGGTCTGATTCTCCTTAAAGATTTCGCCTTTTTCAGCGGTTACGGTGACCAAGCTGTTAATGTCAGAGAGCACTCTCACCTTGTCACCTACGCGATGAAAAGCAAACTTACCTGTTTTGATTGCGTTTTCAAGCTGTGTCTGTGTATAATTCACATTAACAGTGAATTCGCCGTCATAGATTTTATTCAGCGCTGATTTATTGACATTTGTTCCCGCAATTACACCCGTCACCCAATAGATAAGCGAAAATATATCTGTTTCACTATCAGTAACATCGTTCATCACGTTTACAACACCTTCGTAATCAGCAGGCTCATCATGCGCCACGCACTGGAATTTCACGCCTTGTTCGTCACGTAATCTTTTTGTAAACGCGGAATACAGCCCCTTTACCGTAGATTCACTGGAAGGGCAACCAATCGCATTAAACGTATACCCTTCAATGGCATCAAGATAGGTCTGATGATTTGCGTTGGAAATAGTTGGATTCGTGCCTCCTGACATCGGCATTCCCGCTGTCAATTCGAGCGTACTCGTTTTATTGTAGACAACATAATCATCATCTACTAAATCCGTTGCCAAGCTCACTGTTTGAGCTGCGACGACAGTTCCGTCCATAAAAACAGAAACATCCTTTTTTGTCGCGTCATCGACGTTTTCTTGGACTACAACGGTTATCTTATTGCCACGTGTTCCAACATATTTAGCCGTTCCATAATCATTTGTTGCTTTTGCGCCGTCTGTTCCTAATCTATAAAGGTAACCAATACGGATATTCTTAAAAAGTTCACGTAAAGGTCTTAATTGTGGGGCTGTATAGTCATAGCCAAACAAGCGCATACTGTTTTTCTGTAAATCACCCGTTGTTACTTCAATTACCGCCCCTAATTCGCCCCAATCCAAATTTAACGGCACTGTAGCAATGCCGCGCTCGGAAAGCGCCGCGCTTGCCCTTGCAGCCGACACAAAATTGATGTATGCCCCAGGCAACACTTTATTTTGTGTGACGAAAGTTCCCCCGCCTAACGCCATTTTATTTCACCTTACCTTTCATAAATTCACCAATCAACGTCTTAACATCATCATGGGAATATCTTTTATCGCTTTGCAACAAAACGTTTAATAAGTCTCGTCGTTCGTGGTAACGCTGCGACTTTAAAAGTTGTTCTTTTGAAAAAGTGGATGCTGTTATCGCTTCCGCCCGTGCTGTTTCGGATTGTTTTTCCATCTTCCCACCTCTATTTCACTTTATTTTTGATTATTAATGTTTCCATTGGGTCATATTTAAGTTCAACGGTGACGAACATATTGAAACTCACAATGAATGTTAATGCCCCGTCAATATATTCGCCCCTCATCCCTGTACCGCGCTGTAAATCACCGTCAATGATGATGTATTCCAAGGCCCTGAACAGACGGTCATTCACGCCATAACACTCGGCCTTTGCGTCGGTGTTACTCTTAGGGATGTACTGAACCGAAAATAGATTAGTCCTATAATACCTATTGCCCAAAAACTGCT
>CAZEYG010000329.1:839-3128 GCA_964516575.1 uncultured Defluviitaleaceae bacterium | reverse complement strand
GCGGGTCTATGCCGTTGCCTAGAGATTTACTCATCTTTCTGCCCTGGGAATCCCTTATAAGCCCATGCAGCAAAACGTCTTTAAAAGGTATCTGCTTCATATGCTCCATAGCAGAAAACACCATTCTTATAACCCAGAAAAACAGTATGTCGTAACCTGTCACCAAAACGTTTGTGGGATAAAAATGCTTTAATTCTTTAGTATCGTGAGGCCAACCTAGTGTCGAGAAGGGCCATAAAGCAGAGCTGAACCAAGTATCAAGAGTATCCTCGTCTTGTGTTATACTCGTGCTTGAGCATTTTTCACATTTATCCGGCGTTGTGATTTTAACGGTTATATGGCCGCAGTCAGCGCAGTAATAAGCTGGGATTCTATGCCCCCACCAAAGTTGTCTGGAAATACACCAATCCTTAATGTTTTCAAGCCAGTGCATGTAAACCTTGCCGAACCTATCGGGGATTATGCTAAGCTGACCGTTTGTATAAACGTCCATTGCAGGCCTTGCAAGCTCCGCCATTTTCATAAACCATTGGAGTTTTATAAGCGGCTCAACAACCGTATCACACTTGCCGTGAACGCCGACTGCATGAGTCATGGCTTCAACCTTAACAAAAAGCCCAAGCTCCTTAAACTCGTCGATTATTCTTTTTCTTGCCTCGTAACGATCCAGCCCCTTGTATGAACCGGCGTTTTCGTTAAGGGTTCCGTCGTCGTTCATAATGTTAATATGCTTAAGGCCGTGGCGTTCGCCAACCTCAAAGTCGTTAGGGTCGTGAGACGGCGTTATTTTAACTACACCTGTACCAAAATCTATTTCAACGTAGCTGTCGGCAATAATCGGTATTTCTCTGTTTACAATAGGCACTGTTACTGTTTTGCCTACGTATTTTGCATAACGCTCATCCTCCGGGTTTACGGCTATGGCCGTATCACCCAGCATAGTTTCGGGGCGGGTTGTGGCAAACTGCAAATATTCGTCTGTGCCGGTTACGGGATATTTAAAGTGCCAAAAGTTTCCGGCCATGTCCTTATGGTCAACCTCGGCGTCGGATATGGACGTTTGACAAAGGGGACACCAGTTGATTATTTTTTCACCTCGGTAAATATATCCTTCATTGTACATGCGAATAAAGACCTCTAAAACCGCCTCGGAAAGGCCTTCGTCAAGGGTAAAGCGTTCTCTCTCCCAATCACATGAGCAGCCTAACTTTTGAAGCTGTTTTAAGATTGTGCCGCCGTACTGTTCTTTCCAATCCCATGCCCGCTCTAAAAAGGCTTCACGGCCAATATCCTCTTTCGTAAGACCTTCCTCCGCCATCTTTTGAACAATTTTAACCTCTGTTGAAATACTAGCGTGGTCTGTCCCTGGAACCCACAAGGCGTTATATCCTTGCATACGTTTTGTACGGATGAGAATGTCCTGCATTGTATTGTCAAGAGCATGACCCATATGAAGCTGACCGGTTATGTTTGGCGGCGGGATAACGATAGTGTATGGTGTTTTGCTTTCGTCTATTTCCGCATGAAAATAGTTGTTTTTAAGCCAAGTCTCATAAATTCTGTCCTCTACCTGGCCGTGATCGTAGTTTTTCTCCAGTTCAAATTTCATTATTATCCTCCTAAGTTACTTATAAATATAAATATTAACACGCCGGCTGAAAAGGCCACTATGCCGCAAACGTACAAAATATCCTTTGCACTTTTGATGATATATTCAATGCCGTCGTCATTTTCATAATCCTCCGGCTGGCCGTCTGAAATAAACCTATTACCCGGCTCCGGCTTTTTAAGCAAAAACCTGCCGCAAAACATAAGCACAGCTCCAACGGCTAAAATAATAAAAGCTAAAATCTTCAATAGACCAACTCCCAAACGGGTATAAAAAAGGCCCTTCGCCTAAAAAGGACGAAAGACCGCGGTACCACCTTAATTCCTGCAATAAGCAGGCCCTTTATGTTTGTAACGGAACAACCCGTTTATGCTTATTAAGGCAAAAACCTGTTCGGCATAAAGGCTCAAAAGCTACATTCGGCAACACCTTTCATAAAGCGCCTTTCAGCCCATGAGCGCTTATCTCTGTATGGGGAAGTTGCCTACTCCTCTTTTTCAACGCCTTTTTCTTTATCTTAATACTAATCCTAGATTAATACATAGAGTGCAGAGGGAAGCCGAACGCTAGAGCCGTGAGGCGCTTTGACCGATAGCAGTCTATGATTTTAATCAGGATTGGTATTATACTAATCCTAGATTAATACATAGAGTGCAGAGGGAAGCCGAACGCTAGAGCCG
>CAZEYG010000329.1:0-739 GCA_964516575.1 uncultured Defluviitaleaceae bacterium | reverse complement strand
TGAGGTCTTTTGACCGATAGCAGTCTATGATTTTATTCAAGATTGTTATAATACTTATATTATTACACAGCCCTGCTTATTTTGTCAATAACAGTTAAATCTCTAAGCTCTTCTTCCTCTTTTTCTTTTTTGTTGTTTTTACCTATGGCATCAATAGCTTCTATCGGATTAAGCGGATCCAAATCCATAATCGGCTCTGCTGTTGAAAGCATTCTGCCTACCTCGTCAAAATACATTTTTATCATGCTGTCGATAATCCGGCCTTCGGAAATGTCCTTTTTGTTGAACTCTTCTATTTGTTCCCATGTGTCGGCCTGACGTTGGTCGTGATTCAAAAGCTCAGACTCGGCCTTTTCTTTTCTGTCCATAAGCTCGTTGTAGAATTCTCGTTTGTCCTCAACGTTTATAGCCTGAGCAAACTGTTCAATAGTTACCTTAACATTAATAATATTTTTAGCCTTTAAGAATTCTTCAATTCGCCTTTCGGTTTCATACATGATTTTACGTATGGCGTCTATGCGAGAGGTGATGTGCTTGTAATGCTCGTAGTCTTTAAGGTTTGTTTTAAGGCTTTGTGCATTAGGTATTTTGTATTTTCTGTATTCATAGTCTAAAAAGTTTGTATAATGAGCGTATACGGCAGACTTTTTATTAAGCATCCCGATAAGCCGCTTTTGTTTTCTTATGTTCATTGTATGCTCGAAAATCATACGTTTTCTGAAAGCGTATATTAACGCTG
>CAZEYG010000328.1:0-3131 GCA_964516575.1 uncultured Defluviitaleaceae bacterium | reverse complement strand
GAAGAACGGCTAAGTTTTCTATTTTGCATTAGTACGTCGGTAATTTGCTGTCCGATTGTAAACACAGGGTTTAGGGTAGACATAGGGTCTTGGAATATCATGGCGATTTTTCTGCCCCGAATTTCTTCCCTCATTGTCTTTTCTGGAAGCTCCAGCAAATTTGTGTCACCAAACATTATTTTCGAGGATTTATCTACGATACACGGTGGTGACGGCAGCAGGCGCAGTATATTTTGCGCAAGAACCGTTTTACCCGCACCGGATTCCCCTACAAGGCCGAATATCTCGCCTTTGTTTATAGTCAGCCTATCGATGTCCAGCACGTTCGTCGTGCCGTCCAGAAGCTTAAAGCCGACTTTCAAATCTTGAATGTCAAAGTATGGGCGCATAAACAGCCTTCCTTTATATCTTTCTTGTTTTAGGGTCTAATATTTCTCTCATGCCGTCACCAAGTAAGTTGAAAACGAGCACGGATACGAAAATTGCAAGTCCTGGGAATATTGAATACCACCAGGCGTTAAGGAAATAGTTACGGCTTGTGCTAATCATAAGCCCCCATTCCGGAGTAGGCGCTTGTGCTCCTAATCCCAGGAAGCTCAAAGACGCAATCGTAAGTATTACGCCGCCGATGTCCATTGAAGCCTGGACTATTACCGGCGCAAGGCAATTCGGAATTACGTGCCAAAGTACAATTGAAACGGGGTGCGCCCCGATGGCGTGAGCTGCCTTTACGAACTGGCGCTCCTTCACCGATACGGCTTGTCCCCTTATAATCCTTGTATACCACGGCCACCATGACAAGGCGATTGCAAGCATGGCGTTTTGCAGGTTCGGACCAAGCAGCGCGGCTATTGCTATAGCCAAAAGAAGTGGCGGAAAGCTAAGGAAAATATCCGTAAACCGCATTATTACTTCATCGACTATGCCGCCCATCGCTCCTGCGAACGCCCCCAGGGGAACACCAATAAGAAGTGCCAATCCGACAGAAACTATAGCCGTTTGAAGCGAAATGCGCGCTCCGTATATTACCCTGCTGAAAATGTCTCTGCCTTGCTCATCTGTGCCAAAGAAATATTTAGAGCTAGGTGCTAAAAGCTGCTCCGAAGGATTAGTCGCAGTCTGTGTATGGCTAGGATACGGCACAATAACAGGCGCAAATAACGCCAGCAGCATGAGCAGAAGCACAACGACGATTGCGCAGCGTGTTAGCGCGTTTCTATTTAATAAGTATAACGATAGCCTGACCTCTTTAATGCGCGGGCCCAGCGCGTTTAATAGTCCCTTCATCTGATACCCTCTTTACAGTCTGACTCGCGGATCAAGGGCAACGACAATGTCCGCTATTAAGTTTAGTATTACGTATGCGCAGGCGGAGAATATTGTAACTCCCATTATAGCCGGATAATCAAGCGTTACGACCGCTGTTGAAATATATGTACCGATGCCCGGCCAGTTAAATATGGCCTCAACTAAAAAAGTATTTACAAGGGTATAACCGATTGATAGCGTTACAACCGTGGCTGTTGGCCCTAACGAATTTTTAAGGGCGTAAAGCCACACAATCCTTCGCGGCGTAATTGCGTACGACCTTGCTGCCAAAATATAATCCTCATTAAGTATTTCAAGTAATGCTGAACGTGTCATCCTCGCTACAAGACCGATCGGATAAAGGGAAATCGTTATCCCAGGTAAAATTATGTGAGAAAGCGCGTCCCAAAATACGTCAAAGTTGCCCGTTATTAGGCTATCCAGCGTCAGCATCCCTGTTATATTCGGAATATCGTACATCAATGTAGTATTGAGTGATATTCGGTTACCGAGGGGTAATATGTCTAAAATGCCGTAGAAAAGCAGCTGAAGTAATATCCCTACCCAAAACGTAGGTAGTGATACAGCACCTACGGAAAAAAACCTGGATATGTGATCGAGTGTCTTATCCTTTTTCATCGCAGATACGACACCCAAAGGCAGACCAATAATCATAGCGAAAACAGTTGCCAGCAGCACAAGCTCAATTGTAGCCGGCATATAGCTTTTAAGCTCCGTAAGTATTGGCTGATGTGAACGCAGAGAACGGCCTAAATCCCCCTTAAACAGGTTTGTCACGTATTTTGCGTATTGAACGTAAATAGGCTTATCCAGTCCAAGCTCTATTCTGGCGTTAGCTATCTGCTCCCGAGTCGCCCGAGCACCCGACCATTTTGCGGCAGGATCAGAGGGCAGTACCCTTACAAGTAAAAACGTTATAGTAATTACGCCTAGAAGCACTATTAGTCCGAGAGCAAGCCTGCGTAATATAAATTTAACCATATGTTACCTTCCTATATATCTTTATAAGCCGCGGGGCTGAAATCAACCACGCGGCAATATAAAGGAAATTATTTATTGTTCAAAATATGTGTCATAGAAGAATACAACGTTAGGATATGAAGGATTTTCTACAAATCCCTTGAATTTTGCGTCCTGAACCCATACGTTTTGTTTGTCGTACATAGGTATAACAGGCGCATCGTCCATTAATATCTTCTGAGCGTCTATAAACATCTGCTCGCCTTGTTTACGGTCAGTGCCACTCATAATATTAGCTTCGTCTATAATGCGGTCAAATTCATCATTTGAATAGTAGCCCATGTTAAACATCTTTGATTCTTCTGAATGGAAGAGGTTAAACAACCAGCTATACGGATTAGCCATATCTGGCCACCAATACATTACGAACATGTCTTGGCATTGGGTTGAATCAGGATTTTTAGCCATTTCCCATTGACTATCCCACGGCATTGCGCGAATTTCCATTTCAATGTTCAGCTTCGCAAGCTCTGATTGATAAAGCTCCATTGCTCGCTTCTCTGCCTCTTCACCCGACATATACGTAGTAAGCAGCTTAAATCCTCCGTCTTCATAACCGGCTTCAGCAAGTAACGCCTTTGCTTTTTCAATGTCGTACGTATATTGAGGCAAATCCTTACCGTGTCCCCAGAGGCTTGCGGGTATGACACCGGTAGACTGTACAGCCTCTCCGCCTGCGGCAAAGTTCACAACGTCATCGTAATGGAACGCATACTACAATGCCGGGCTCACCTGTAAGTGTTTTAATGGCTCCTTCTGTGTAGTAAAGGATAACAGCTGGT
>CAZEYG010000327.1:0-3146 GCA_964516575.1 uncultured Defluviitaleaceae bacterium | reverse complement strand
TGTTTCGTCAAAAGGAAACATATCCTCAAATTCGGCTTGCCAAACAGTATCTTTTCCGTAACAATGGCCGGTTGAAGCTTGGCGGCTGGCATATAATTCAACAAGCTCACTGGCTAGTATTTTAACGGCCTGGCGGGTTTTTGCCTTTGCCTTAGCCCAATCGCTGCCGCCTAACTTGTTAAGCTTAACTTTCGTAGCTTCGCTGCCGATATATTTTTGAATCATGTCCATCTGGCTGGTATGGATATATAAAACCCCGCCGTCTGAATACTGGAGCTTTAAATAATCACGGCTAATATCGTCGTGGGTTATTTGCTCTATGCCTTTATATATACCGATTCCGTGATTGTCGTGAACAACATAATCCCCTACCCTAAGGTCGGTAAAGCTCTCGATTTTTGCGCCTTTTTTCTTTTTTACTGGCTTTAATTTTTTCTCGGCACCAAATATTTCCTTGCCGGTTATAACCACAAAATTAATATGCTGGTATTCAAAACCTTTATATAAACTGCCGTGGGTTATGGACACGGAGCCTTTAAGCAGCTTTACATTATCCGAATCTTCATAATATGCCGCCGGAATTCCTTTGTCGGTTATTTCCTGTGCAAGCCTTAAACCTCTTGTGCTGCCGCCGGCAAGTATTAATATACGGTAATCGTTTTCACGCCAATATTTCAAATCGTCTAAAAGCAAATCTGTTCGGTTTCGGAATACGCCGATAGATTTAACGTCAAAGCTGATAATTTCTTTAACCGTAAAGTCTTTAACAGTATGAGTAAGGGTTGTAAACAACACAGTTCTAAAACCGCTAACCCGGGAAAGTATATGTGAATATGTGAAAATCATATCCATTTGACTCTTTAATAAATAACCTTTTAATATACGGCTTTTGATACTTTCGCCAAATTCATCCAGCACGTTTTTTATATGCTCCGATATACGCCCCGGTTCGTCAAAATAAACAATAGTATCTTTTGGCAAATAATCAAGGAGGGTTGCGGAGTCACTATAAAAAAACTTGAAGTAACCTTCAATGCCTTTCAGACCCGTCGCAAAGCTACTGCTTTCGGTCAGCTTTTCAAGAAACTCGCCTACTGTATTTTTAAGGGTTTGGGCTTCCTCGTTAAGCCCTTTTTCCGTGTAGGTTTTATAACACTTATTAAACTCTTTTTCAATAGATTTAGCAGCGGTTTTAGCTGTCTCCTCCGAAAAAACAAGCTCTCTTGTAGGCCATATTTTTATGCCGCCTATTTTATCAACAGAACGTTGGGTAAGCACATCAAGCATACGGATAGAATCTATTTCATCGCCCCAAAATTCAATTCGATAAGCGGAGTCACCTAAAGGGGAATATAAATCCAAAATGCCGCCCCTTATCGCAAACTGACCAATGCCCTCAACAGCATCACGGCGCTCATAACCCATAAGCACCAGCTTTTCGGAAAGCTCCAAAATGGATATTTCATCCGCAACTGAAAGCTCCAAAATAAACTTAGTAAATTCATCCTTTGGCGTAAGCCTGTCGAGAAGGGCTTCTATAGACAACACAACAGAAATATTCTTGCCGCTTAAAAGGCTGTCGATAACGTCAAACCGCCTTTTTGTAAGCTCTATGCTATGAACATCCGCATTATAAAATATTATATCTTTTGAAGGGTAATACTTTATGCCGTCATGGAGAAAGCATTGCAAATCCTCGTATATTTCCTTAGCGTGGAGCTCCGAATGGGTTATTATAAGAGAAGGCGCGCCAGTAGCAGCGCCTAGGGCATAAACCAGATGACATTTTGCCGAATCAACAACACCCGTCGCAAGCACAGGAGTTTTTCCACGGCTAATGAAGCCTAGAAGGGATTTAAAGGACTCCAGCTCGTTAAGGGGTGAAACAATAGGGTTAATCTGAGGTTTGTTATTTGTGCCGTTCAATGCTTTTGCTCCTTATGATAAACGCTGGTTGAATTTATTCATGGCGTAGGCGGAACCGTTTGAGATTATATCCCCTACGGCAACCGTGGCTTTTGTTATGCCGTTTATAATATCCTCGGTTTCTGTTTTATTAAACCGGCTTAAAACATAGTCGGCCAAATCCCAGTTATCGGGTTTATTACCTATACCTATACGTATGCGGAGAAATTCGTCGGTATTAAGCCTTTCAATAATATTTTTCATGCCGTTATGGCTGCCGGCACTGCCCTTTTCACGAATACGTACCTGGCCGATGTCTATGTCAATATCGTCGTATATAACGATTATGTTTTCGGTCGAAAGCTTGTAATATTCCAATATATCACGGACGCTTTCGCCGCTAAGGTTCATAAAGGTTTGCGGCTTTACAAGCATGACTTTTTCAGAGCCTATTCTGCCTTCGCCAAAATGCGCTCTGAATTTTGCCCTATTTATATCAATATTATGGTCATACGCCAGCTTGTTTATAGCTTCAAAACCAACGTTATGCCGTGTGCCCTTATAATCCTTTTCAGGGTTGCCAAGCCCAATAATAATTGTCATTGAAGTATTACTCCCATAATAGGTATTGTATTTAAAAGCCTATTGCTCGTTATTAGCTTTCGTCGTCAAACAGCTTTGAAATGGAAAGTCCGTTGTGTATTCGGTTTATAGCCGAAGCAAAAATCGGCGCAACAGACAACATTTTTATTTTAGACGTATTTTCAGTTCGAGTCAAAGGTACAGTATTTAACGAAAGAATTTCGGTTATACAGGATTTTTCCAACCGCTCAAGAGCCGGCCCGGAGAAAATGCCGTGGGTACAGCAAGCGTAAACCTCCGTAGCGCCTCTTTCCATCAAAACTGCAGCGGCGTTTGTTATGCTTCCGCCTGTGTCAATCATATCGTCAACGATTATAACCTTTTTGCCGTTAACCTCACCGATAATGTTTACAACCTCGGATACGTTAGCTTTTGGGCGGCGTTTGTCAACTATAGCTAAAGGGGTATCCATACGCTCAGCAAAATTTCGCGCTCTTGATACGCTGCCAAGATCCGGCGAAACTACTACAACTTCCGAGGCATCCGTAAACTTTTTGCCGTAATAATCTAAGAAAATCGGAAAACCCCTGAGATGATCCAAGGGGACATCGAAAAAACCTTGAATCTGCGCCGAGTGTAGATCCATCGTCAGCACACGA
>CAZEYG010000326.1:0-3148 GCA_964516575.1 uncultured Defluviitaleaceae bacterium | reverse complement strand
TTTGCCTTCAATAAGTTTTGAAATCTCAATACCAATTAAGGAAGCAATAAATGCTCCGATAGGTTCTCCTATTGAAATGGTTGCGGGCGAAGCAAGCGTAATACTTCCGGCGCCTAATGCTCCGGCAACGGCCGCCGCAATAATAGCGTATTGTTTACAATGCCTAGACATTGCGACGCCGATTCCGATACAAGGCCCCATAAAAAACTTTGCATATTGGCCAAGCTCACTTATAAAAGTTATGTTAAGAATTATTCCTATTTGCTGGAGGATTGTGCCAATTATTAGTGAAGCAAATAACCCCTTCGCCATGCCGTCAAGTACTTTTGTAAAATAATCTTTAAGCAACATAAACACTCCCATTTAGCTTTTGTAATAAGACACTGTTTAAACACCGAGGGATATTATGGCATATTATCTATAAAATTGCAAGTATTCTGCTAAATACCGCAGCCACATTCTGGGCATACATTTGCGCTGTCAAGCCTAGCTCCACATTTACAAACATACCCGATAACTCTAGCCGGGTTTCCGACAACAAGAGCATTAGGCGGAACATCCTTTGTCACAACCGCCCCGCTTCCAACCAGTGCATACTCATTAATAGTTACGCCGCAAACAATAGTGGCGTTTGCCCCGATGGAAGCGCCTTTCTTTACAAGCGTTTTTGTGATTTTCCAATCCTCATTAAATGATCTTGGGTATAAATCGTTTGTAAAAGTCATTGAAGGCCCTAAAAACACATCATCCTCTATAGTTACGCCGTTATACACATTAACATTGTTTTGAATTTTAACTCTGTTACCGATAATAACGCCTGCATCAATATAAACATTTTTGCTTATCGTACAGTTTTGACCCAACACTGCATTTTCACGAATTTGTGCAAGATTCCAAACCTTTGTACCATCCCCGATAATAGCCTTATCGGACACCTCTGCAGTCTTATGGATAAAAACATTACTCATCTTCGTTCCCCACCGTTTCAAAAAAATCCTTCACAGACTGTATAACATACTCTACCTCATCATCATGAAGCTCTGGGTATATAGGCAGACAGACGGTTTGTTTTGCCATCTTTTCGGATACTGGCAGACTGCCTTCCTTATAATATAAATACTGGAACGCTTTTTGAAGATGAAGAGGCACAGGATAGAAAGTCCCGGCTGAGATTCCTTTTTTAGCCAAAAAATCAATTAATTCATCTTTTAGCGGCGTTTTTATTACGTATTGATGAAAACAAGTTGTGGCTTTATAACTAACGTCATATAAAGGAACACTAACAAGTTCATTTAGAGCGCTGGAATATTTCCCGGCTATTTCAAACCTTCGTTTATTAAATTCGTCCAGACACTTGAGCTTAATGCTAAGAACCGCCGCTTGAACGGCATCAAGGCGGGAGTTGTACCCGATAATATAATTATAGTACTTGTACGGATTATATAATGGGTTTTGGTTAGTTTTTGATTCCGTAAATTCATCTTGTATTCCATATAAAAGAGCTCTTGCTGTTGCGCCGCTTTCGCCTGCTCCATGCTCTTTAAGCGCCCTTAAAATTACGGCCAGCTCGTCGCTGTTTGTTGTAACCATGCCGCCGTCACCAAAAGCCCCAAGGTTTTTAGTCGGATAAAATGAAAAGCAAGCAATATCACCTAAACCTCCGGCTTTTACTCCTTCGTACTGGCTTCCGATACTCTGTGCGGCATCCTCTATTACCTTAAGGCCGTACTTATCGGCAACTTCCTTAATTGGGTTCATGTCACAAGGCATACCAAAAATATGCACGGGTAATATGACCTTTGTTTTATACGTTATCTTTTCCTCTATTTTACTTACATCTATATTAAATGTATCCTCACAAATATCAACAAATACAGGCACTGCTTGAATTGAGGCAATAGCCTCTGCCGTAGCAAAAAAAGTAAAGGGACTGGTTATAACCTCATCACCCGGCTGGACATTACAGGCTCTTAACGCTAAAACCAAAGCATCGGTGCCGTTAGCGCAGCAAACCGCATGTTTAACGCCTAAATATTCCGCAATCTCTGCTTCAAATATACTTACAAAACTGCCGCCTATATATGAACAGCTTTCAAGCACTTCTTTAACAGCAGGCTCAACCTCACCTTTAATTTGTTCATATTGCCTTTTAAGGTCTAAAAATGGAACCTTCATGTTTATGCCTCCCTTGCTAGTTTTAAATCGGACAAGTTATTTTGTGTTATTTTGTTTTGAATTACTTCAGCCAAGCTAAGTGCTCTTGCAGCAGCGTTCCCTGACGTTACGGGTTCTTGACCTGATAAAATCGACTGTCTAAATGCTAACAGCTCCGCGCGCAACGGCTCAATTGTTGGAACCAAAATCTTTTGGGTTATACTTTCTTGCCGGTAAGACGAGTCTAGGGAGCTGTTTATAGTTACATCCGTATGTTTAGAAACTACTAACGAGCGAAGAAGTAAATCGGCAATAATGTATGATTCTTTTGTATGCACTGCTATTTTCCTGACTTTGTTTTCAGTTATGCGGCTGGCGGCGATACTTGCAATCATTCCGCTTTCAAATTGTATATGCGCTTGGGCAAAATCAAGCATTTGGCTTTTAACAACCCGCCCGTCGGCATTTACATAGCGAACATTTGTTGTATCTAAAGCATTACATATAATGTCTATATCATGAATCATAAGGTCAGAAATAACGCTGGCGTCTGTTATTCTCCCGTCAAATGGGCTATAACGCCTTGCTTCAACCGCTATAATCTCCTCATTTGTTAGGAGCTTTTGAAGCTCAACAACTGTTGGATTAAACCGTTCTACGTGGCCTACCATAAGCGTCCTTCCAGCCTTTTTAAATGCCTCGCAAAGGGTAAGAGCATCTATATAGTTAATGGCTAAAGGTTTTTCTATCAGTGCATGTAAATTGCTTTGAAGCGCAAGTTCACCTATGTCTAGATGTAAAGACGAGGGTACAGCTATAACAACTGCATCAACCTTATCCAAAACCTCATCAACCGTTTCTGCAGCTTTAATGTTCATTTTTTTAGATACTTCCAAAGCTCTTTCGGCCGAACAATCATAAAAAGAAACTAATTCAAAAAAGTTTCTTTCCTCTGATAAAATGCGGATATGGTTTTTACACATGTTTCCGGCAC
>CAZEYG010000325.1:0-3158 GCA_964516575.1 uncultured Defluviitaleaceae bacterium | reverse complement strand
CTTCAATAGGTTGTTGGATAGAATGGAGAAGCTCGTTCATTCTATTAGCGGCTAAATGCCAGTCACCTTGATATTTGCTTGTTTCGATTTTAAAGGTTAAGTCACCTTGGGAAGCAGCAGTAGCGGCAGAAGTAATGTCGGCGTTTATATTGGACAGATTGGTTTTCACCGAATCAAATACTTCATTGGCAATAATACGTTTTCCGGGGTATGTCGGAATCGCAACGGAAAAGTTACCGCGGCCTAACTCAGCGAACTTGTTGAGTATAGTTAACATATCGTTTACAAGGTTCCCTATCGTACCGTTTATGCTTTCGGCAATGGCTTTATATTCGCCGGAGAAGCTGTCTGTTTCAACGGTTAACTTGTCTATTTCACCCACGTCAAAGTTTCTAGCCATTGCAATGAGCTTGTCGGCTAAATCTCGTATTGTATCCCGCATGAGGATAAAGGAGCCAGTTAAGCTGCCTAACTCGTCGTTGCTTGTTTGGCGAAGCTGGATGCTTAAATCACCCTTTGAGATGTTCTTTGCGGCTTCGTCCAACGCATTAATTGGTTTCATTAAACGTGACGTAATGAAATACATAAGTATAGCGCCAAGCACACACGCAATCAAAGCCACCAAAAGAGCGGCAAAAATATGGGTATAACTTAAAGCCTTTGTTTTATCAATTATGCTGTAGGCATACCATTGAGTGTCCGGCAAAGCAGAGGAGCGGTGTATGATTTCCTTGTTGCCGGCTGCAGATACATACTCTATAAAAGAATTATCTGTAAGTTTATCAACAGGCACACCTAACTCACTTATGTTTTTGCCGATAAAATCAGGGTAAGTAGAGGAAGCAATCATACCAAAGGCATCAGCAATAAAGGTTGCCTGAACAGCAGATGAAGCGCTTGATTTTAAGTATCTTGTAACACCCTCAGTATGAACGGGAACAACCACCATGCCAATAAACTCGCTGCCGTCAAAAACAGGTTTTGAATACCAGCATTCCATTATCCCTGTTACAGGAGAAGGCGTTACCTGGCTGACCCAGGGGTTGCCCTTTAAGGCTTGCTCACAGTTGGGTACAAAGGGAGGAACATCCATGGCATTAAAGCTGACAGGGACTTCGATGCTTTTACCTGTTGCAATAATGTCAAAATTTCTGTTAACCAGAACTGTATCGGCATAAAGATTATATGAGCCTAAGTTAATGTTGTTTTTTAATACAACGCCCAATGCCGCCGCCGCATCTTCAAGGCTTCCCCCTTTAAGAGCGGCATGTACCTCAGGCAGTTCATAAATAGCGTCAACCATCGCCCAGGCGTTATCGTTCCATTGGTCTGCAATAGCCTCCATTCTGTTGACTTCTGCGTCAAGCAAAACGTCTACGGCTGCTCTCATAGTTTTGTTACTTTCTCTGCCGCTAATTAAAGCGACAGCTAATTGCACAGCAATTAAAATAAGTATAGTTGGAAAAAGTATTTTCCATTTGATGCTTAATGAATTGAATTTCTTGCTCTTCATAGACATCCTCCCTTAATAAAAAAATAATTACCTTGTTTAAGATATTATGCCTAAGATATTTTGTCGAATAATAGGTAATAAAAGTTATTAAGCACTTTGGCTCCTAATAGCAGATTATAATGTAAAATTAGGAAAAAGTAAAGCTAAAACTTTTTTTATCATCTTATTATTCAAACAAAATGTTAACCTAAACTCTTTACCTTTTTGCCCTCATCAAGGCCGGTTAGGTCAATGTTTGTTATCACTTTATCATCAGGGTTTAAGCCGCTTTCAATAACAAAACCTGTTCTAAGCTCCATACCTTTTACAACCTCTGTCATTTTAGCTTTTCCGTTTGAAACCGTCCAAACCATGTCCTTGTCGTTGGCCTTAAAAAGGGCGGTTTTAGGTACTATCAGCTTATTGGATTCACTGTAGGTATTAAATTTAACGTCGGCGTCATAACCGGCTTTTATTTCGTCGATACCTGTTGTCGGAGAAACGGTTACTTTAACACGTCTTTCCTCAACACCTAAAGCAGATAGCTTAACTATGGCTTCGTCGGCAATTTTTGTAACCTGACCTGAAAAAACCTTATCTCCTGCCTGGCGCTTTAATATTAATTCAACCTCTTGGCCTAAACTTATGCTATCGACGTTTTGAGTTGTAACGTAAACCTCAACGTTTCGCTCCCCGGTGGGCCGGATTATAGCTACCGGTTTTGTGTTGTCGAGAATGTTAGTATTTTTGACGTTTAGAGTCGTGACTATGCCGTCAACGGGTGAGGTTATTGTGCAGTCCTTTATTTTTTCGTTCAACCGGCTGATGGTGTGCTCTTTTTCGCTAATCTGCTCCTTGTAATAATTTTGCATAGAGCTGATATAACTGCTTGCCATTGATTTGTCTATGCCTGTGATTTGGGCTTCAATAGCCTTTCTTTGGCCGGAAAAGTATTCGTCCGACGTTTGGGGCGTTCCGTTTTCAATAACATAGAGCTTTTGCTCGTTTTGCCTTAATTGGTTTTCCAACTCATCACGAAGTTTTTTTGCTTCATCATATTGGTTCCTCGAAACAGCGCCGCTTTTAAGTAATAAATCCATATTAGCAAGGTTGTTTCTGGCCTTTTCCAAATCGAGCCTGTTTTGCTCAATGATTATCCTTTGAAGCTCAAGCTGCTCTGATGTACTTACTGTGCCGGCGCTTTGCTGCCCTTCAATAGATTGAAGCTGTCCTAAAAGATTGTTTCTTGATATTTGAAGGTTATCCTTTTCCTTTTTTTCTGTTTCCGAAAGGTTTTTAATTTGTGCTTCTAAAGCGATAATTTCAAGCTTTTGCGACTCAATATCAAAAACGTAATCCTCGTCGCTAACAACGCAAATAACATCACCCTTCTTAATTGATACGTTTTCATCTGTATCAACTGATAGTATTTTCCCGTTTGCGAGACTGTATACGCTGACGGGTTGGGAATCCGAAGCTATACCCTGCTCAGTAAAATACAATTCCGCTTTCTCTGGAACCATTGTAATAGTCTCAACAGCAAGAGGCATGTTAGAGTAATAAAAACCACCTGCTGCCAAAACCACAAGTACAACCGCAAGTAAAATCCATTTGATATTTTTTTTCATTATTCTCTCTCCTTTAACACTTCAACCAAATTAAAACG
>CAZEYG010000324.1:0-3181 GCA_964516575.1 uncultured Defluviitaleaceae bacterium | reverse complement strand
TTGTTATCTCCATAATACCAACAAGGAAGCCGGTGCTTACATTACCACTTACATTAAAATAGTTCAAGACATCCTTAAGCATAAGCTGAATTCCGTATACAACATTAGTTATCTCCAATATTTTTACAAGCACGCAAAAAACTATAATAAACCCCCCAACCAAAAGCACCGATTCCATTGCGTTTTTAACGCTGTCTCCGAATATTGCGCCGAAGGAACGTCCGTCTTGATTTCTTGCGGTTCTCATGTTTCTTATTGCCAAATTAATATTAATAATATTTCCGGGGTTTCGCAAATACGGAACTGAATTTCCCGGGCGTGAACCACCGGTTTTCCCAAGCTTATAATATTTTAAAATCAGACCGTTTATTATGGCAGATATATAATGAGCCGTCATAATAAAATAGCCGATTTTTTCGGACTTAAACATTCCAACGCCAACAGCTCCAAGCATAAAAAGCGGGCCGGAATTGTTTACAAACCCTATAAGGCGTTGAGCCTCTGTTTTTGAAATAAGATTTTTTTCTCTAAGGTTTGCAACTGTTTTTGCGCCTAGCGGATATCCTGAGGTCATGCCTGTTATAAGGGCAAAACCACCGCAGCCGGGAACCCCAAAAAGCGGCTCCATTATCGGCTCCAACAGCGTACCGATAAAACTTACGAACCCAAGCCCCATTAATATATTGGTTCCAACGATAAAAGGCAAAAGGGACGGCAGCACATTATTAAACCAAAGGCCAAGCCCTTCTCTAGCTGCTGCAATAATGTCAGTAGGATATAAAACAATCATAACGTTGAAAAATGCCACTATTGCTGGTATAATGATTGATAAATAGTTTACCCGAGCTTTTTTCAGCATTGAACTGTCTCCTTAACTATGCGGTTCATAAAAATATATTCGGCAGTAAATTAATTATTACAATTACAATATACCGGCGTTTTGCTAAAGCATTGCTCTTAATATGGAATCTCCCTTAAAAGGTAGGATTGAGGCACCGGGCA
Organism: uncultured Defluviitaleaceae bacterium; assembly: GCA_964516575.1. Lineage (GTDB taxonomy): Bacteria > Bacillota > Clostridia > Lachnospirales > WRBF01 > CAZEYG01. The sequence goes on along the minus strand of CAZEYG010000324.1, from coordinate 2,179 downwards.
TAGGAAAGATTTAATTGGTGTCTCAATAAAAGCATAGAAGGTGAAGAAATTTGTCAAGGCAAGATAATCGGCGCATAAAAAAATCTGCGAGGATTGTTAGAAACTCAAGAGGTGTGGCAAGTACAAACCCACGAAGGGATCTAAACTCAAAAGCTGCAATTAAAAAAATAAGTGCTTTTAATGTTTTTATACTGGCTATAATATTTATAACAGTTTTTACTTATATTATCAGAGCAGCTTATACATTAGTTAACAAGTCTGAAATAATTACCGGTGAAATAGTTTATGGCAGCGTAGATTTGCCTGAAATTATTGATGGGATTATAATTAGGGACGAAAAGGTATATAAGGCGGAGGTTGCCGGGGCGGTTAAATTCAACTACAGCGACCAGGACAGAATAAAGAAAGGCTCTGTCGCTTGTGTCATTACCGATGAAGAGGCTTCGGCTCAAATAAGCGAGAGTTTAAACCAGATTAATTCAAGAATACTAGACGTTCAAAGCATGAGAAACGATTATTCGATCTTTTCTGCTGATGTGGAGCTTAAAAATCGGCAGCTTAAAAAAATGATAGATGATTCAATCCCGAAATTTGTTGACAATAATCTGTCCGCTTTATATGAGTTTAAGGATAATTTGGAGCAGACAGTTAACATACGTAACCAGATGTTGCTTTCGGAAAGCCGGGGCAGCTTAAAGGATATGGTTGATGAAAAAGCTGTGTTCGACAGCAAGCTGGACGAGCTTACCTCTTCAATTACCATAACCGCAAGCGGCATAATAAGTTATATTGTTGATGGGCTGGAGGAAACCCTTACAGTTGAGGCTCTTGACTCCGTAACAAGAGAAAAAACACGGATGGATATAGACTACAGTAAGTTGGCTGCTCGTAAAAATGTAGAAGCCGGCGACCCGGTCTTTAAAATTATACAATCAAACGAATGGTATATGGCAGCATATATTCCGCAAGAACTGATTTTCGATTGGCAGCAGGATACGACAAAAACCATTTATGTCGATGGAGCAGGAAGCGGCGACGGTTTTACTCCCCTTGAAGTACAGGTTAACAAAATAACTAAGGGTGAAAAATTTGACTATGTTGTTTTTAAATGCAGTAAGGGTTTGCTTGATTATATTAACAGGCGTAGAATAAGGATTAAAACGCTGGATAGTGCAATAAAGGGCTACAAAATCCCTAAGGCGGCTATTGTAGACAGAACCTTTTTGAAAATCCCTAAAGGTTATATAAGTGAAGAGGAAGGCGCTTCATACATTATAAGGCGAACAAACAACGTAGACGAAAAGCTGAAGGTAATTAAATTAAAAGGTACATCTGAGGATGAGGAGTTTTCTTATGTGCTTCTTGACTATAACATATTAAAGATTGCTGATACTATTGTGTCAATAGGTGATCCACAAGTTGTATATGTAACAGATAATGTGGAAAATATTAAAGGTGTATATAGGATTAATCAAGGTTATGCCGAATTTTGTAAGGTTGCTATTGACGAAAGCACCCCTGAGATTGGCGGTTATTGTATATTGGATACTGCTAAGAACAAATCAATAAAAATATCCGATAGAATTGTTTTGGACGCTAAAAATATTCAGGAAGGCCAAATTATTAACTAAGACCATACTAAAATATAAAGCAGATTAGAAGCAAAGGAAGATATATCATGAGCATAATAGCCGAAAACTTAAAGCATATACAAGATAATATTGAAAGAGCCGCAATAAAATCCGGGCGTTCAGCTAAGGACATAACACTAATTGGTGTTACAAAAACCATTGATACTATTCGGATTAAGGAGCTTTTGCAGCTTGGTGTAACAAATCTTGGAGAAAACAGAGTTCAGGAGCTTGTAAGTAAATACGACGAGCTTGGGGCTTCTGTATCATGGCATCAAATTGGTCAGTTGCAGACCAATAAGGTTAAGTACATTATAGATAAGGTCACGTTAATCCATTCGGTAGATAATGAAAAGCTAGCAGCCGAAATAGACCGTCAGGCAAAAAAACATAACAAGATTATGGATGTTCTGGTTGAAATTAACGTTGCGGGAGAACAATCTAAAGCGGGTGTTACCCCTGAAGCGGCAAAAGAATTTATTGGCGCAATTAGTAAATTTTCCAATATAAACATAATAATATTGAATCGCGCACACTGATGCTGTACA
>CAZEYG010000323.1:0-3223 GCA_964516575.1 uncultured Defluviitaleaceae bacterium | reverse complement strand
CGGCGTCACAAGCTCCCGCCAGCGAAAAACCGGCTGAAACAACAGCTCCAACTCCCGAACCGGCGCCTAAAAAGAAGGTTGCTATGATTTACGGCGGCTCAATAAACGACATGGGCTGGAACCAAAACGCATACGAAATGCTTTTAGAGCTTGAAAAAGAGTATAACCTGGAAATCAGTATTCAAGAAAACGTCGGTAACGGCGAAGCAAAAGATGCACTCCGCAGCTACGCTACAGAAGGTTATGACCTTATAGTAACAAGCGAGCAGTACCATTCGGAAGCAGCAGCCGAAGCAGCGGCTGAATACCCCGATAAGGTGTTTGGCGTTGTTAACGGTTATATGGCCGCAAGTAATCTTATCGCCATAACAGCTACAAACTGGCAGGCCAGCTATTTGGCGGGCATGTTGGCTTCCTACGAAACAAAGGCCGGCGCTGTTGGTATATTAACCGCAACCGATTCACCTACAGCAAAAAGAATGGTTAACGCATTTACAGAAGGCGCTAAATCAATCAACCCTGATATTTTCGTTATCCATGCCTTTGTCGGCAGCTTTAATGACGTTGTTAAAGGCAAAGAGCTTGTTAAATCAATGATTAACCAAAAGGTAGACGTTGTTTATTCTCAAGCAGGCCAAACTAACGTTGGCGCTGTTGAGGCTTGTAAGGAAGCCGGAATCAAGGCCATCGGCGCTATAGTAGACATGGCTCCCCTTGCGCCTGATACAGTTTTAGGCAGCGCCATAATACCTCCGGGTAATATGCTTAGACAAATGGTTGAGGGTGTTTTAAACGGCACTTTACCTTCAGGTGATAAAGTAGTTGTTATGGGTCTGAAAGAAGGCGTTGAAGAACTTAAGCTTAATCCGCAAACTTCCGGAAACATACCAAAGGATGTTCTTGATAAAATTGAAAAAGCTAAAAACGATATTATAAGCGGCACTATTAATATTCCTCCCGTACAATAACCGCACAATATTTTAATTTTTGGAGGCTGACATGCAAAATAAATCGTTGCTTGCCGGAGCTAACAACATGTACTTAATTTCCGCCGGCATTTCGCTGTTGGCAATTGTAGTTGCTATGCTAATCGGCGCCGTACTGATTGCTTTGGCGGGTATAAACCCGTTTTACGCCTACTGGCACATGTTTTACGGCGCTATCGGAAACATGAACGGAATTGCAGAAACACTCAATAAATTCGCTCCTCTCGTTTTTTGCGCTATGGGCTTTGCCCTAGCGCAGAAATCGGGCTTCTTTAATATGGGAGCGGAAGGCCAGCTTTATGCCGGAGCCCTTGGCGCTGTTCTTGTTGGCGGTTATATTCAGGGGCTTCCGTCGCCGGTACATATAGCCGTCAGTCTTTTGGCCGCTTTTTTGTTAGGCTCATTATGCTCTTTTTTAGCCGGTGCGCTTAAAATAATGCTTGGTGTCAGCGAGCTTTTAAACACAATGATGCTGAACTATATAATTATTTTGTTTGTGGACTTGCTTCTGCAAACCTCTCTTAAAGACCCCAGCAGTATGATGAACCAGTCGGTAGCTGTAATGCCCTCATCCAAACTGCCCTTTATACTTCAAGGAACAAGAATGCACCTTGGCGCCATTATAGCCGTAGCCGCCGTTCTTATCGTTTGGTTTTTCTATCAAAAGACGGTTACGGGTTTTGAAATGCGCCTAGCAGGCAGTAACATGAAGGCGGCGTCTTATTCCGGCATTAATACAACAAAGTCATTGTTTCTGGCTATACTTATTTCCGGTGGTTTAGCTGGGCTTGGCGGCGGCGTTGAGCTTTTAGGCAGTCAGCACAGGCTTATGCCCGGCTTTTCGCCAGGTTATGGCTTTGACGCCGTAGGTATAGCGGTTATGGGACAATACAATCCCTTTGGCATAATACTATCAGCGCTGCTTTTTGCGGTTCTACGGGTAGGTGCCGGAGCCATGCAGCGTGGTATGGGCGTTCCTTTACCACTTGTTTCGGTTTTACAGGGTATAATAATAGTTATGGTTATTATCAGCTCATATTTTACTAAAAAACTGTCAGAAACAGTAATAGGAGGGAGGGCATAACAATGAATGATTTTTTAATCAGCACGTTAACTATGTCTATAAGAATGTCCACTCCTATACTTTTCGCTGCTTTAGGTGGGGTTATTGCCCAAAGAGCCGGTATTTACAACTTCGCTTTGGAGGGTATGATGCTTGGCGGCGCTTTTTGCGGTTACTTCTTTTCTCTTATATCGGGAAGTCCTGTTGTTGGGTTGCTTTCGGCGATGGTTATGGGCGCATTATTTGGCCTGCTGCTGGCATGGATAGCTATCCGCTTCGGCGTCAGCCAGCTTGTAACATGCCTTGGTATAAACACGTTTTTCGTCGGTATAACAGGTTACTTCTACCGTCTATTAGACAAAAGAGGCATGAGCGTTCCGCTGCAAAAGCTGTTTATGGACATTAAAATCCCGGTGCTTGGTGATATTCCTTTTATTGGCCCGGTATTTTTTAACCAAAACATTTTGGTTTATCTTGTAATAATACTTGCCGTAACATGTTGGTGGTTTATGAAAAAAACCGACTGGGGTCTTGCCCTTCGGGCTGTTGGCGAATACCCGGCGGCGGCTGATACGGCCGGTATATCAGTTTTCAAATACCGCTACATGGCTACTATGGTTTCAGGTATTTTGGCGTCTATGGGCGGCGCATTTCTAACTCTTAGCCAGGTTAGCCGCTTTTTGGAAAACATGATAGAAGGTCGTGGGTGGATTGCTATAGCCGCTATAATACTTGGCAAATGGAGCCCTCTTGGCGTTTTAAACGCTTCACTGCTGTTTGGTGCAGCTACTGCCGTATCCAACCAAATGCAAATACTGGGCGTACAAATACCTTATCAGATTACGCTTATGGTTCCTTACATTTTAACTATGCTTGCCCTTGTTGGTTTTGTTGGAAAAGGCCGGGGTCCGGCCGCTGTCGGCAAACCATATATGAAAAAGTAATATTTATTTACGCAGTGGATTAACAACACAAAAAAACCCATATGGGGTTTCAGATTGTCGGCAACTAAGTTTTTAGGTTATAGTGTCGCAGACTTTAAACGTTTTAGGCGAATTTATTTCGCCCAAAAGACAAAGAAATGCCGTAATGACGCCATAGGTGGCGTGTAGTCATTTCTTCGCTAAGTACTCGGCAAAGTGGATTCACCACTTTGCCGACAGTCTAAATCCCC
>CAZEYG010000322.1:0-3230 GCA_964516575.1 uncultured Defluviitaleaceae bacterium | reverse complement strand
GGCGTAGTCCGTTCTGTCGGCGAGGGTTTGTGCAATAGTTTTGCCTTTGTTGACGTGGAGCGATTTCATCCAACACGTTGCCACCAAATCACCGTCCTTTGCAGTACAAAAAAGCACACAAGATAGTTAGTCTTGTGTGCTTATCGTGGCTTTGTTTATTATCTTAATTTCTCCATTAACGCCTTAATATTTTCATCTATTGTTTCAATAGTTTTCGTAAACTCATCATCGCTTTTGCCTGTCGGGTCATCAAGTCCCCAATCTTCACGGCGCTTGCAGGGTAAGAAAGGGCATTCCACATTACAGCCCATTGTAATAACCACATCAACAGGAGGAATTTCATTGAGTAGCTTTGACCGTTGTGTCTGCTCCATATCAATGCCATAAAGCTGTTTCATAAGCCGCACAGCATCTTGATTTATTTGAGGTTTTACCTCTGTTCCTGCCGAATAGCTTTCAAATACTTCGCTTGCAAGGTGCTTGCCGAGAGCTTCGGCTATTTGACTGCGGCAAGAATTGTGAACGCAGATAAAAGCTACTTTAGGCTTGCTCATTTGGAAACCACCCTTTCGTATTGTTCGCTATCTTAACCAAGAAAAGCATTACAGGCACTTCGACAAGTACACCGACTATTGTGGCGAGTGCCACAGGGCTTTGTGTACCGAATAACGCAATCGCAACCGCTACCGCAAGCTCAAAAAAGTTAGATGCGCCAATCATTCCGGCAGGGGCGGCGATGTTATGCGGTAACTTCAAAAGTTTGCAAGCGATGTAGGCGATAAAGAAAATGAGAAACGTTTGAAATATTAAAGGCACAGCAATCAGCACGATATGCAATGGGTTTTCCAGAATGACCGTGCCTTGAAACGAAAATATAATTACAAGGGTGAGCAATAAGCCGCCGACCGTTACATTGTTAAACTTCGGAATAAAGGTGTTTTCAAAGTAGTCTAATCCTTTGCTTTTTGTGATAATATTTCGTGTCAAAATACCTCCGGCAAGCGGTATCACAACAAACAACACCACCGATAAAAGCAGCGTATCCCACGGAATTTGCACACCGCTCACACCGAGCAAAAATGCGACAATCGGTGTAAATGCTACGAGAATAATAAGGTCATTTGTTGCCACTTGAACAACTGTGTATGCCGGGTTGCCTTTCGTGAGGTGTGACCACACAAATACCATAGCCGTACAAGGAGCAGCCCCAAGCAGAACAGCTCCGGCGAGATAATCCCTTGCAAGCTCCGGCGGTATCAATGCCTTGAAAATCACGAAGAAAAATAGGCTTGCAATTCCGAACATTGTAAACGGCTTGATTAGCCAGTTCGTAACCCATGTGACGAATAAGCCTTTCGGGTTTTTACCCACGTTCTTAATGCTGTTGAAGTCTACTTTCATCATCATTGGATAAATCATCAGCCAAATTAAAATGGCAATCGGTATAGACACATTTGCATACTCAAACTGCCCCAAAAAGGACGGTATTGCAGGGATAAACTTACCGATAAGCACACCGATAACCATACAAATGATGACCCATACGGTGAGGTATCGTTCAAAAAAGCCTATGCCCTGAGATTTTCCTTCGCTCATTTCGTCACACCGGCTTTCTCAATGAGTTTCTTCACATCCTCGACGGAGAGTAATTTGCCGTAAGCAACTACCTTAGAGTTAATAACCAGTGCCGGAGTTTGCATTACGCCATACTTTGCAATCTCCACATCGTCACCGATGTTCAGCACTTCATCGTCAAATCCCATTTCAGCCACAGCCTTTTTTGTGTTCTCAAAGGTATCTGCGCTCTTTTTGCAACAAGCTCCAAGCACGATAAAGCGAGCATTTTTCACATCGCTGATACCACAAGAGCCGCCGCAAGCACAAGCTGTTTTAATCTCTTGCCCGGAGCAACAGCTTTCCTGCTCTTTCTTTTTCCCAAAACCCCATAGTGCCATAGTCATATCCTCCTATACAAATAAAAATTGTAGAGCGTTAAAGGTGTAACCGATGATGAGTATACCAAGTGTGACAATGCCTGTAAAAATGCCAAGCAACTTTGGTTTTACTGCCTTGCGTAGCATAATGATGGACGGTAGTGATAGTGCTGTGACTGCCATCATAAAGGAAAGAATTGTGCCAACACCCACGCCTTTGAAATAGAGTGCTTCGGCAATCGGGATTGTGCCGAAAATGTCGGCATACATCGGAACACCTACCACCGTGGCAATCAACACAGAGAACGGATTGTTTGTGCCAAGCACGGCTTCAACCCAGTGCCCGGGAATCCAGTTGTGAATGAGTGCGCCAACGCCAACGCCGATTAGCACATATAAAAATACTTTTTTAAGCGTAAACAGCATTTGGTCTTTGGCGTATATCATGCGGTCTTTTCGCGTTAGGTCAGGGGCTTCGATGTCCACAGCGCCCGTTTGTTTGATGTATTGCTCCACATGCTTCTCTAAACCGAGTTTGTCGATTAGTGTACCGCCGATTATTGCAAGTACCACACCGGCAGCAACATAGGTAACGGCAATTTTCCATCCAAAGGTAGAGAGTAACAAGATAAATGCACCGAGGTCAACGAGCGGCGAGCTTATGAGGAACGAAAACGTGACTCCTATTGGCAATCCTGCATTGGTAAAACCGATAAACAGAGGTATTGATGAGCAGGAGCAAAACGGCGTGACAGTGCCGAGAAGCGCGCCCATGAGGTTTGCGACTATACCTTTGTATCTCCCTAAAATCTGCTTTGTCCGCTCCGGCGGGAAGTAGCTTTGGATATACGAGATAATGAAAATAAGAACGGACAGCAGCCACAGGATTTTTATTGTGTCATAAATGAAAAACTGAACGCTGCCGCCGAAACGTTCCGTTATATCCAAACCGAGAGCCGAGAGTAATGCGCCGATTAAATCATTCAGCCATTTCATGCCGAGAATTTGACGGCTGAAAAAATCCCATGCTACTTGCATGAGCAATCACCTCCACAATCGCAATTTTCAAATCGGGCAAGTAATGCATCAAGTAACTGTTTAGCGATTTCTGCACCCTCATTACTTATGGAGTAATGCGTCCACTTACCCTCTCTACGCGCTGATACAACGCCGCTTTCCACAAGAATTTTCATGTGGTGGGAAAGCGTTGGTTGTGTAATATCCAGTTTTTCGAGCAAAACACAAGCACACTTTTCGCCGCTTTGCAGCATTTCAAGTATCTGCAAACGGTTTTCG
>CAZEYG010000321.1:0-3236 GCA_964516575.1 uncultured Defluviitaleaceae bacterium | reverse complement strand
CAAACTCGCTGGGGCTTTTGGATGTGCCGGAGTTCCGCCGCCACGCCCAGCATATCGCGGCGGTGGCGGATAAGATGACCGCCGTATGCCGGCCGCAATAGTGGCCTATCATCCAGTGCAATGATATTTCGTAGTTGTGTAGCCCATCATCCCTGTTGCTGGCACAAGGTATCTTAAACCATTGGGTAGCGCTGTTGATTACTCGGTCTTCACGTACCGTATCGCTACGTTTTATCCGTAATGAGTTATCCACTCTCATTGAATAAATCTCGTCTCTAAAACATTTGTTTGGTTTTTGTCCCATTGGATAGGATATGATTTCAATTATACTTTCCCTAACGGATTCTAAATTTTTCCATCAAAAATCTTTCATTTATACGTTATCGCAGGTTGCATTCACTGTGACTTTACAAAGGGTTGCGAGTTTTTATATGGCAAGATAAGGGATGCTAGCCGAAAATATAATTTACAATTCTTGTTGCAGCTTTATGCGTTGCCGTATCGATATCTGCTTTTTCCCATTTATCTTTTGGATATGAGATTAGGCTTTGGGCGATCGGGAAAATAGAATCTTTGTATCCAAGTTTGTCTCTAACAGAAGTTTGCTTTTTGACCTGGAACCAGTCGTTTGAAATAGAGCCGTTGATGAGTTGCTCAAGTAAGATTTTATTGCCCAGCTTATTTGCATATGCGTTGAACTCATCTTCACTCATACCAGCATTTGCTCGAACGGCAGAGAGATTTCTGCCACTTGCAGGCATTATATGCTCAATTTCAATATTAGTTATGTCGAAACTTATAGTACTGCCGGTTTCCCTTGCAAACAAATACTCATTCAGGTAGATTGTACCATTATCAGCATCCGAACCAATGAGGGAATTAAAGACGTCGTCTTTGTTGAACTCTTTTTGTATATGTGCATTGATTTTCATGACAATATCATCAGTAGTTGAGCCTGCCCCTATATCCATATTAAGAGATATCAGAAAAAGCTTAAACTTGCTTGAAGAGTACCCATATTCCGTAATGGCTAAAATGGCAAAAAGCTTCAATAACGTCTCGACAAACTCCTGCTTTTTGGCATTTGGCGTATCTTCGTTAAAGTACAAATAAGTAGCGTAGAAAAACTTAAAGTTACTGTTATGCTTAAAAAGGATTCGTTTCAACGCCATAAGCTCAGGGGAACTATTTTCATCTTGCCAAATTCTAACGATTCTTTCCATATCAGAAATAAACGCCACTGGGGTTTTGAGCAATTCTTTTCTAATATCCGTAAAATATCTGCGGACGCCGGGCAGAGTAGTGTCCTTTTCGCCATACTTTGCCCTCAAAACGTACATGTACTGGTTGAGAATATCATCAATAGTAGAAATTCTTTGAGCGCCCAAGCTGTTGGTATTTCTTACTATCTCGCTCCAGCTTTTATTAAAGCCAGTCTTGTCTGTTTCATAGTTGCTGTACAATTTTGCCGAAAGAATATCTGCATCGGCAAGTGGCATACCAGTAGAGTTAAGCGAGTTAAATATTTCAATAGCTTCATCTGTTTGATACGAAACGACGACAATTACCTGACATTCTTTAAGCAGCGCTTTTGCAATTACGTTTATCTGTCCTTCTCCAAACGATTCAAGCTCCTGCAAGAAAAACTTGAAGTTTCTGAAAAAGTTGGTGTATTTGTTGTCCTTTTGTTTGTACTTCAACTTAACTACATTGCTTTCTATTTCATCAAAAGATTTCCCTTGGAGAATCGTTCTAAGTTCATCGGGATATTCTTCGTTGATAGACTTGTTGACATATTTAATTGGTAATTCAGAAAGATTTTTACTGCCTTTAATGACCAAAGAAACATCATCTTCATCAATGGAGTAAAGACAGTTTATGATTTCTTTCTGACGGTTTTTGAGTGCTTCTGTAATGACCTCAGAATCGTCGTCGTTTGGTAGGGTCGGGAGAATTTCACTAATCTTAATGAGCAACGCTTTTAGCAAAAGCATAAACGTTGTTAGACGTTGTTGTCCGTCGATAACGAGCAGTTGTTCGCTATCATTATTGATTATAATTGAACCCAAAAAATAAGAATCGTTCTTGTCGTTTTCAATGAACGCTTCAATGTCTTGCCACAATTTATCGCACTGTGTGTCATACGACCAATTGTAGGCACGCTGATATTCAGGAATTATGTAGATACCATTTCTCCCCAATATCGAATCATTAGAATTAGTAAAGACACCTTGAATGTTTTGAAGTTTTGCGTCAATGTTCTTGGCCATGTGGATCTCTCCTTATGTTTTCGTTACTTTTGTTCTGACTTTTTGGGCAAGTTCAAAGTTAGGGACTGATTCAGCCTTTCTGCCGCTGCGCTTTTTACGAGCGATGACATTTGTTCAATGGCCATCTTGTTTAGGTAGGTCAATCTGTCTTTTTGCTGTAAGCCTTGCTTTATCAGCTCAGCATTCATGCTTTCGAGGTTGACAAGGACGATAAGTTGATAGATGGAAGCATTGTCACGGATATTGCCGTCAAGCTCCGGGTTTTGTTCCCGCCATTCCTTTGCGGTTTTTCCGAAAAGCGCAACATTGAGCATATCGGCTTCGCTGGCATAGGCAAAATTGATCTGCTTTTGTGAAAGCAGCGTGGGCAGAAGATGGTCTTTTATCGCATCAGTATGTATGCGGTAGTTGACCTTTGCAAGTTCACGCTTCGCGTTCCATTCGAGCTGCAAGCGATGACCCTCATCCGTTTTTAGCCGCTGATAGTCCTTGATGATATATAACTTGAATTCCGGCGAAACCCAAGATGCAAACTCCATCGCAATATCCACATGAGCAAACGTGCCACCATATCGCCCGGAAGAGGAACGCAGGCCGATGGCACTGGTTGCTTCAATCCAGCGCTTTGGTGAAAGAGTAAATGCGTTTCGTCCGGCGCTCTTTCTAAACCCGTCGAATTCGACGGGTTTAAACCCTGGATTGTTTAGCTCCTCCCACAGGCCGAGAAACTCAATAGTGTCTCGATTGCGCAACCAGTTTTTCACTACATCGTCCGGCGCATCACTTTTATAGCGAGCAATATCAGTAAGGCTTATATAATCCGTTTCTTTTGTGCTTTGCACAGTTATGGTCAATCCCTTTGCAGTTATTGAAGATTTTTTGGATTTTGGCATTAAGCTTAACCTCCGACTATTTTGGTTAAAAAAGCATCTCTCGCTAACTCCCAAGCATTTGGAACCAATGAAG
>CAZEYG010000320.1:0-3237 GCA_964516575.1 uncultured Defluviitaleaceae bacterium | reverse complement strand
TACAAAACCCCAAGAAATCTTTGCAGCGGAACCGTCAGGCAGTTAAACAGCCAGATTTGCGCCGAAAGAAACGTTATGATTTTAGCCTTCTCACTCATAGGCCGAGATGACAGCGGGCTTCCTGTCTTTAAAAGCAAGAGGCTTGAGATGCTTAAGGAGTTGGGTTTTGATGTTGTGGATTATAAGGTTGTTACGTCGGATAACGTAGCGGCTGCTGTTGCGGAATATAAGACATTTGCGGCAAATAGTAATATTGGCTCTGACGGTCTTGTATTAACTTACGATGACATAACTTATAGTAATGCGCTGGGGGTAACGTCTAAATTCCCAAAGGATTCTATTGCCTTTAAATGGGCCGACGAAATTGTTAATACAACCCTTTTAGAAATAGGCTGGAATACGTCAAGGACAGGGCTAATAAACCCTGTTGCGATATTTGAGCCGGTTGAAATAGAAGGCACTACTGTAAACCGTGCCAGTCTGCATAATGTTAGCATAGTTGAAAACCTGCGGTTGGGTATCGGCGACACAATATCCGTCTATAAGGCGAATATGATTATACCTCAGGTCGCCGAGAATATTACTAAAAGCGGCACTGCTCAGATTCCCGGCGAATGCCCGGTTTGCGGATATAAAACAGAGATTGTTGGAGAAAATGAAGCCAAGGCGCTGTATTGCACAAACATAAGCTGCAGCGCACAGCTTATCAGAGCAATAACTCATTTTGTTTCAAGAGATGCAATGAACATAGAAGGCTTTTCAGAAGCTACAACTGAAAGGTTTGTAAGCGAAGGTTTTTTGGGAAATTACGCTGATGTTTATTTTTTAGATAAGTATCGGGACAAAATAATAACATTAAAAGGTTTTGGCGAAAAGTCATATAACAATTTGGCAGAAGCCATAGAACGCTCAAAGGATACAGAGCTTCCAAATTTTATATACGCCCTTGGCATAAACCATGTAGGTCTAAGTAACGCTAGGCTTCTTTGTCGGCATTACGGTTACGACCCGGAAAAAATCAAGTCAGCAAGTTACGAGGAGTTAATAGAAATCGACGGTTATGGGGATGTTATTGCTTTGTCGGTTTGTAACTATTTTAAGGACGAAAACAGGCTTGAGCTGTTTAATACTGTTCTTAATATGCTTAGGCTCAGAAAGCCGGAAACAGCAGCAGACACGCCGCTTAAAGGCTTGACATTTGTTATTACGGGGGACGTTAAGATTTTTACAAACCGCAAGGAGCTTAAACAAAAGATAGAAAGCCTAGGCGGAAAAGTTACAGATTCGGTTTCTGCCAAAACAAATTATTTAATAAACAATGATGTGGACTCAACCTCCGGCAAAAACAAAAAAGCTAAGGAGCTGGGTTTAGAGATAATAAGTGAAGAACAAGCAGTAAATAGATTTAGATTAGGATAAAACACCGCCGCCTATATAAACGGGCGGCGGTTAGGCTGTCGACAAAGTGGCTTCGCCACTTTGTCGAGTACTCATTGAAGAAATGCCTACCGCCACCTATGGCGTCATTACGGCATTTCTTTGCGTTTTGGCCGGAATAAATCCGTCCAAAACGTTTAAAGTCTGCGACGCTAAAACCTAAAAAAGCTTAGCTGTCGACAATCTGGCCGCCGCCTGTATAAACGGGCAGCGGTATTTATCTGTTTACGCTTTGGCAGGGTTTTGCCTTGAAAGAAAAAACAATAAACCTATAAGCAGCGCTATGCTTACTATAAGAGATATAATCCAGCTTCCTGTAAAACCGGAAATTATATACCCGATAAAGCAGCAGCCAGCTACAAGCAGGGCATAAGGCATTTGTGTTGATACATGCTCAATATGAGAGCAGTCTGCGCCGGTAGACGCTAAAATTGTAGTGTCGGATATTGGGGATATATGGTCGCCGCAAACGGCACCGGCTAATATAGCCGCAACAGTATTAATCATAATTTGGGAAACATCTGGGCCTGTTATTGTTACGGCTATCGGAAGCAAAATACCGAAGGTACCCCATGATGTGCCGGTTGCAAAAGCAAAACCAACAGAAATAACAAAGAATATGGCAGGCACTATCGAAAAGCTAAAGGAACTACCTTCCAAAACTCCACTAACAAACCCACCTGCGTTAAGATAATCGGCGCTACAAATTCCGCTTAGGGTCCAAGCAAGGGTTAAAATCAAAATAGCAGGAACCATAGCGACAAAACCGCTTGTTATGGACTTTGTAAATTCGTTATAGGTTACTACCTTTCTTGAAATATAGAGAATACCAGTAAATATAATAGCAAAGAAAGAGCCTATAACAAGGGCAAGAGAAGCGTTACATTCGGCAAAGGCGGTTACAACCCCAACCCCATCAAAAAAACCGCCGGTATAGAGCATAGCTGTTATACAAAACAATATTAAAACAGCAATAGGCAGAACAAGGTCCATTACTTTTCCGTTCTTTTTTGATATATTAGCCGGAATAACAGAATCCTGCTTGATTTGGGCGGTTTTCATGGGCCCGAAATCCAGCTTGAATACTATAATATACAACACCATTATAATGGTTAGAATAGCGTAAAGGTTTTGTGGGATTGTTTGTAAAAATAGGTTAAAGCCGTTAATGCCGCTGTCCTCAGGAAGGCTGTAGCTAACGGCGGCTGCCCAGCTTGAAATGGGCGCAATAATACAAATAGGCGCGGCTGTGGCGTCTATTATATATGCTAATTTTGCCCTTGAAATTTTATATTTGTCGGTTACGGGGCTCATTACTGTGCCGACAGTTAAACAGTTGAAGTAATCGTCTACAAAAATAAGAGTGCCTAGACCCATAGTAGCCAAAAGAGCGCCTCTTTCGGTATGTATAGATTTAGAAGCTCTGTCGCCGTATGCCGCTGATGCGCCGGAGGCCTGGAGTAAAGCAACCAATATGCCTAGGAACACCAAAAAAATGATGATGTTCATATTTGAGCCGACTTTATCGCTCATTATGCCAAACAAAACCTCAACAGATGTTATAATGTTAAAGTTTGTAAATAGAAGCGCCCCTGCAAATATACCGATAAACAGGGAAATGTACACTTCCTTTGTTGCAAGCGCCAGTCCGATAGCTATAAGCGGCGGCAGCAAAGCCCAAAATGTTGCGGTCGTCATAAAAAACACTCCTTTGTGTAGAAATATGGCAAAACCAATCAGACATATTACAACATATTTATACATTAATTTCAATAGTTTATTTTGATATAAATAACTTTA
>CAZEYG010000319.1:0-3238 GCA_964516575.1 uncultured Defluviitaleaceae bacterium | reverse complement strand
TTGCCGTGTTTATCTATTATAAAGTCGGAAATCGTAATATTGTCAGGTTTTGCGCCTTCAAAGGACAGCTCAATAAAAGTACCAAACGGAACGCTAGGTAAATCCGCCATGTTTTGCACTACCCCTAACTTACTTTTATAGCTGCCTTTGCTGTACTCTGTTCCACTCCACACAACTTTATTAGCCTTTGGATGGAGACTCTGACCATTAATGATTACGGACAGCTTTGGCGGTTCGCTAGCTGACTCATTACTTTTAGCCGCCAGCGCAAAGGCACAAGTAGTAACAATAGCCACAAGCACAATCGAAATCCCGATTAAAAGCTTACTCTGCTTTTTGTATTTCATGATGGACACAAGCCTTTCCTTTAAGGTCTTTTTATCCTCGCACATGGTTGTTGAAACAATGCCGACGGGGCAGCGGCTTTCGGCCACAACAGAAATAAGTGTATCGCCATAATCTTGCTTTGCGGCATTATCCATATTCTTAATAACGGCTTCGTCGCAGGAAAGCTCACAGGCACGGTTTATCTCCCGCCGTATAATGTATACCAGCGGGTTAAACCAATGAATACCAACGGCAATTGTGGCAAGCCATTTTATTAAGATGTCCTTGCGTTTATTATGCACCAGCTCATGGGCGATTATAAAATCAAGCTGTTCTGGTTCGAACTGTTTTTCACGCAGAACGATTATAGGCATAAACAGGCCAATAAGCATTGGTGTTTTAGCAAACGGACTTATAAACACAGGCAGGCTTGCTTTAATTTCGGTTTTCGCCATACTTTTCTTTATTCGGTCTGTAAAGAATAAGTATGTAAATATGCTCCACAAAAGAGAAAGCACAGCACCACCAAGCCAAATGAAGCCTACTATTATTGGCGCAAGTGGTAGTGGGCTTTGAGCGTTTGCCAGCTTTTCAGAAACAAAACCGATTTTTGAGGCAGCTTCTGAAATCTGCTCTCTTTCATCTTCCTGGTTAAGGACAAAACGGTCCACAGTGTCCCGCACGGTTACAATTTGCGTCGGTTGATGTACTATTTCCCGTTTTAATCCAGACTGTGCTGATGGCAGTTCCCAAGCAAACGGTAACAATAATTGGATGATTACTATCAGCCACAAATAATACTGCAACTGCTTTGAAAGCCTGTTTTTAATAGCCGGTTTTAGACAAAAAAGAATTAACGCCACAATACTACCGGATATGGACATTGTTATAACAGATTGAAAAATATCAGACATCATCACGTCCACCTTCTATCTTAAACATTGAGCGAAGCTCATTAATATCATTATCGTTTAACTTATTGCCGTCTATCAATGTGGCTACAAGGTTTTTGGCACTTCCATCAAAAAGCCTGTTTATAAGGGAATTCGTCGCATAGCTGTTGTAGTCTTTTTCTGAGACAGCGGCAAAATAGCAATATACGTCTCTTTTAAGCGGCACATTGCGTTTTTCCGCTTTGACGGCACCCTTATCGCAAAGGCGATAAAGCAGTGTTTTAATGGTAGGGGCTTGCCACCCGGTTGTTTGTTCAAGTTTTTTGCGAATTTCAGGCATTGTCATCCTACGGTTTTCACGCCATAAAAGCTTTAGTATTTCAAGCTCTGAATCAGCAATCTTTGATAATATCTCACTCATAACATAAACCTCCGTTAGATTACTAGTGTAGGCTACTAATAGATTACAACAGTAATCCCTCTTTGTCAAGAGGTTAGTTTTGCGTCTGCTGTAAATATTTTTATTTTTTTGAATGAAACAAAAAACCGCCCGCTCATTTTACCAACAGACGACTTTTTGCTTGAATTATATGAACTTAGAAATTGCATTCAATAATTTTACAATAATACCAATATACTCCATATAATGAATATGCGGAGTGGATAAAATGAGAAACAGCACAGACCTTACTGTTAAACAATGGGCAATAACAGAACCTTTTTTTGCGGAGAAAACAGATGGATGCATTTGCAAAAGCATGACAAGCGTGAACTTGTGAATGCTATTCTGTACCTAATCAAAATGCAGAGGTGATAATTGATTTGGAAAATAGTGAGAATGTTGAAGCTGTATACAAAATGCAACACTATATTAATACGCACTTAAATGAACCGATAAGCCTTTATCAGTTGTCAAAAACGGCTGGATATTCGCCATATCACACCGCGCGGATTTTTAAGGAGCTTACCGGCAAGCCACCGTTTGAGTATATCCGACAGCTGCGTTTGTCAAAAGCGGCCATATTGCTCCGTGATGAAAAGGTAAGAGTTATTGATGTGGCGCTTGATTTTGTGTTCGATTCTCATGAGGGATTTACAAGAGCATTTTCAAGGGAGTTTGGGGTAACACCGAAAGCTTATTCGCAAAATCCCAAACCCATACAGCTTTTTATGCCCTATTCAGTCAAGGATTATTACCTACTTCAAAACAGAAGTGAGGAAAAGGTTATGAGCGAATCAGCAAAGGCAATTTTTGTTCAAGTTGTCGAACGTCCAACAAGGAAGATTATTTTAAAACGCGGTAAAACCGCCACCAATTATTTTGAATACTGCGAAGAAGTAGGTTGTGATGTGTTGGGTATTCTTTGTAGCATTAAGGAAGCATTATACGAGCTAATAGGAATGTTGATGCCTGACAACTTGCGTTCCGAGGGAACGTCTTATTATACGCAAGGCGTTGAAGTAGCTGCCGATTACAATGGCGCAACCTCAGACGGTTTTGATTTAATTGAGCTTCCGGCTTGTAAGATGTTGATATTTCAAGGCCAGCCTTTACGATGAAGAGAAATTTATTGATGCAATTGAGGAGCTATGGAAGCAAATCGAAAACTTTAACCCAGATATTTACGGTTATGAATGGGATATTAAGGCTGCCCCTAAATTTCAGCTTGCACCCCAAGGGTATCGTGGGTATATCGAAGGGCGACCCGTCAAAGAGAATAACAAAAAAGCGGCTCTTTAAAAGATGGCGGTTTTTTAATAAAAACAGCAGGAACTTATATAATATATCCTGCTGTTTTAGATTTTCTATTCTTATTTTTCATTGAAATTTCAAGAAGTTTTATAACAACCTCTTGAAATGGTTTTATTGCTATGGTACACTAATAATAATATCAAACAATAAATGATTGGAGTTGATAAGATGCGTAACTTTTCTTGCTAATAATATAAGGCATAATAAAAGCTTTTTAAGCGGACGTGACCGCTTGTTTTGTTGTGCCTATGCAAGAGAGTTACAT
>CAZEYG010000318.1:0-3251 GCA_964516575.1 uncultured Defluviitaleaceae bacterium | reverse complement strand
TCAGAAACAGTGGCAGATTTTTCGTAATAAACATTCACATTAAGCTCGGTTAAAAAATCCTTGACATATACACTTCCGCTAATGACAGATGCAACTACACGCATATTGGTAAGCTCGCCGGCGATAATGTCGAGCAGCTTATCCGACTGAATTTGCATATTCTCGTTTGCTGTTTTGCGGACATAGGAAAAAACCGTGTTATGGTACAGAAACCAAACGCACAGAATTAGAACCGTGTATAACGCCAAGACAAGCGTGAATTTGCGTTTGAAGCTCCGATTATTCATACCTACCTGCTCATTCTGTCGTAGGCGATTTGGCATACGGCTATAAACTCAGAAAGACCTAATTCGTCAAAGCCTTTTATATAAGCTCCCCATTCGCTGTGTTTATTAATGTCACTCTTGCCGGTTATAAAATCGGCAATGCTTGTATTAACATATTTTTCAATATTACCACGCTGTTTTTGTATAGCAAACTCCTCCGCAGGCGTGAAAATCAACACTCCTACAAACTCCTTTGGCTCATAGGGAGCATACAGCATAGCCGCCTGTGCGTTCATATATTCGCCGTCAGTGACATTTCCGTCCCATGTCACACCGCCGCTGAATTTCGGGCGAGAAACATAGGGAACAATCTGCTTTAGATGCTTGTTTTGCGGTGTATTCCATATTTGATTTTTAATGTCAATCGTCGCCGGTGTTCCGTAAATGCTGACATCGCCCTCGCTCGCGAAATCCCAATCCACGCCCTGCTCGCCGTAACGCCCGCGCAGACAGGCTTCTTCGCTCAGCATAAGGTCAAAAAGCTTAAAAACCTCCTCGGGGTGCTTAGAGGCCGATGTTATTACGCCGTTTGCCTTGGGCAACGGAATACTGACCGTGGCAAGCTGCACACCGTCCGGCCCCATAAGCGGTGCTATTCCTATGTAGCGCGACAGTATCTCCGGCGAGTTTTGCTGTACGGTATAGGTAATCCCCGAGGTGGTAAAGCCGCCTAAAATATCGCGGCTATCGGTTGCCATTTGCTTCATTCCTGCATCGTCTTGCGTAAAGCTAAGAGGTGAGATTAAACCGTCCTTATATAACCCACGCATATACACAAGTGCCTCTCGCCACTCATTTTCAATGGGTGCAAAGCCGATTTTGCCGTTTTCAAGAAGCAAGCGGCTATTTTTTTCGTTGTTATAAATAAAGGCGTTGAACAGGTAGTCATAAACCTGCTTTCCCATATAGCTTTCTGTTCCGGCGAGAGGGATTTCATCGTTTATGTTGTTGCCGTTGGGGTCACGAGTCAAAAAGGCATATAACACATCTCTAAACTCGTCGGTTGTCGTTGGCACAGATAAGCCTAAAGTATCAAGCCAGTTCTTATTCAGCCACATAACTTGGCGATAACGAGTAATGACGGAGGAGGAAAAGCCCGGCATATAGTAAATATGCCCGTCTGCCGATGTCATCAGTGCTTTGACATTGTATTCGGAAAGCTCGCTCCAAACCGATTTTAGGTTCTCTCCGTACTTTTCAATCAGTGTATCAAGCGGAATAATGAAACCGTTCTCGCCAAGCTGCATAAGATTTGTTTCGCTAAAAATGGGATAAGTATTAAACCCAACATAAGCATCTGGTAAATCAATTCCGTTTATAAGTGCATTACGGGCAAGCTCGCCTGCTTCCTTTTCGGGTAGCCAAGTCATTTCTATTTTGTAGCCTGTTTGCTCTTCAAGCCACAACTTATATTCATTTGTTTCAAAATCCTCAATAAAGGCATTTTGAGGTGCGCAAAGGCGAATGACAATCGGTTCTGCGGTATTATTCGGTTTTTGACAGGCTACCATTGGCAATAAAAGAGCTATTGCCAAAGCCAAAGCTAAAAGTTGTTTTTTCATATTCACTCCTAATATAAATAAACATTGTAGGATTTTACATAATGAATTGTAAGATAGTACATAACGGAGTGCCGTGTTAAGTGCTATAATATTAACAGCATAGCATATTTTTTGCTATTTTTCAATTCAGCAGAAAATGAAAGATTATTTTGGAGGAGAAATCATGAAAAAGTTTTTATCGCTCACGCTCGCACTATGTATCATCTTATCTCTTTGCGCTGTTCCGGCTTTTGCCGCAGGGGAAACTGCAACCAAGACCGCATCAAAAGTCACCGTTGACGGCACAGTCAAAGCCTTTGATGCCTACACAATTAACGGCAACAACTACTTTAAGCTCCGTGACATTGCCTACATACTTTCCGGCACATCAAAGCAGTTTGAAGTGACATGGGACGGAGCGAAAAACGCTATCAACCTTGTAAGCGACAAGCCATATACTGCCGTCGGCGGTGAAATGGCAATAGCCGATGGAGCGACTACAAAGTCGGCAACAGCCAACACATCCAAAATTTATCTGAATGGTGCTGAGGTTGCTCTTACCGCCTATACGATAAACAGCAACAACTATTTCAAGCTCCGAGATTTGGGGGTAACGTTTGATTTTGGTGTTGAATGGGACGGCGCGAACAATACCGTGGCAATAAAATCGACAACAGGATATGTACCGGAAACCAATGTGCCAAAAACCGAAGGAAATGTCCTGCACTACTATTGTGAACTGCCGCCTAGTGGCGCTCCAGGCAGTGAAATGACCGGTGGACTTATCAAGATAATACTTCTTGACAGTGGTCAAATCATTTATTCAATCGGCGAATTTGCGGCTGGACCTAGTAATAACCAATTTATGAATTATGGTTCAATTAGAAATGAATCATTCGGCACAAACATGAGTTTTAATGATAGGTATTATCATATGTATGATCCTGGAATCACAGTATGGGCAAATGGAACCTTCAATGTAAGCATCAACGGCAGTCAACTATATTATAATGTCGAGTTTAAAGACGGCACTAAACGATCATGGATACTTACTCAGACCACAAAAAAAGAATTGTTTGATACAATTGGAGAAGAAGCATATAATACCTTAACTGATATTTATCGCTCATACTAATTAGATCCAAAACCTGCCAACCAATTGTTTACATCGTTCGTGTAAACTTCTAAATGAATAAGCCCATAGGGACGAAAATCTCGGTGGGCTTTATTTTTTTTCGCTAAAGTCGTTTTCACCCCTTGACATTATTCCTGTGAATGGGGGCAAATCGGCAACAGCTATTTGAAACCCCTGTTCGCTTTGGCGTTTCAGGGATTTTTGATTATGGTCTGCGTTGCGATATACGCTATTTTGCTACAAACGATA
>CAZEYG010000317.1:0-3253 GCA_964516575.1 uncultured Defluviitaleaceae bacterium | reverse complement strand
CGCCTCATTTCCGTTTGCTCGTTAAACATAACAGAGATTTCCAGCGCACGAGTTATTGTTATGCCTTTAATCTCCGCCAGCCTAACAGGCTCTTGCTCAATAATCGCTATCGTATCCTGCCCGAAATGGTCGACGATTTTTTTCGCCAGCTTTTCACGTATGCCCTTAATAACGCCTGAGCCTAAATACTTCATTATATCAGCGGCTCTTGTAGGCGTAAACTTTTCGGCGTAAGAAACGTTAAGTTGTCTGCCGTAAACCGGGTGGATAACGTAACTGCCGCTTAACTTAACGGCTTCACCCTCCGACAGATTAGGCATGTAACCAACACAGGTCATTTCCTCGTCTTCGTCGGAAACCTCTTCCCCCACAGACCGTACGGAAAAAACCGTATACCCATTGTCCTGATTAGAATAAATAACGCTGTCAACAATACCCTCTAAAACAACATGCTCGTTACCCTTAACCTTTTCAATCATCGGCCGCCTCGCTAAATGAATATTCCGCTTCCTTATCCGCTATGACGGATAAAACGTCTAAAACTTCGGCGTTATGAGCCTCCAATATCTTCAAAAGCCCGGCGGATATTTCCTCTAAAAACCCGGCTCCCGCCTCCACGGAAAACACAATCTCCCATGACGGATTATAACAATCCTCCGCTTCGGTTAGACTTTCGCAAAACCCCGAAAGCGCCTCTCCGTCGTAATAATCAAGAATGGCGTTATACTCCCAGTCTAAAACATCCCTAGGTACAGTCAGCCGTAGAGCAACCTTATAAAACCCATCTTCCTCGTAAGCAAAACAAGAGGATATAAGCTGCCCCAAGCCGCCGGTGTCAAAAACCCCAAGCTCCCTTGTAAACAGCCCGGAGGCCATGTCCTTAAGCATGATGATTACAGCTAACGTTTCGCCCA
Source organism: uncultured Defluviitaleaceae bacterium (assembly GCA_964516575.1). Classification (GTDB taxonomy): domain Bacteria; phylum Bacillota; class Clostridia; order Lachnospirales; family WRBF01; genus CAZEYG01. The sequence goes on along the minus strand of CAZEYG010000317.1, from coordinate 2,339 downwards.
TTATAACTCACCTATTACATATAAATTATCTCGTCCCGCTTAGGGCCGTTTGAGACCATAGAAACACGTACACCAAGTTGCTTTTCAATAAATCGGACATATTTTTTGGCGTTCTCGGGAAGCCTGTCGAATTCTTTGATTCCCCGAACGTCACATTTAAAGCCGTCTAAAACCTCATAAACCGGCTTTGCTTTATATAAAAGAGCCGTTGGCAGAAAGTCCTCATAAACAACCCCGTTAACCTCATACCCGACGCAAACAGGTATTTTATCCATATAAGACAATACGTCCAGCCCGGTTATAACAACCTCCGTCGCCCCTTGTAACATACATCCGTATCTGGTTGCGACACAGTCGAAATAACCAACGCGCCTAGGCCTGCCGGTTGTTGCGCCGTATTCCCCGGCGTCGCCGCCCCGCTGCCTAAGCTGCTCTGCTTCGTCGCCGAAAAGCTCGGTTACAAAGGGGCCTTCACCAACAGCGCTGGAATATGCCTTAGTAACAACAAGAATATCCGTTATTGAATAAGGGGGAATTCCCGCTCCGATAGAAGCAAAACCTGCCAGCGTATGGGACGACGTAACGTAAGGATATATGCCGTAGTCAGTGTCCTTTAAAGCCCCAAGCTGACCTTCCAAAAGTATGTTTTTGCCTTCCTTAACAGCTTTTCGTAAAAAGGAGCCAGTATCGGCCACATATTTTTTAATGCTTTCGCCGCTTTTTATCAGGTCGTTGTAAACCTCTGAATAATCAAGGGTTTCGGCGTTATAAACATGTTTTAAAACAGCGTTCACCTTTTCATACATAACCCGCAGCTTTTCCTTTAAATCGTCGTCGTTGTAAAGCTGCCAAAGCTGGATACCTGTTTTTGAATACTTTTCGGCGTAAAAGGGCGCAATACCGCTTTTTGTTGAGCCAAACATACGTGCCCCAAGGCGAACTTCCTCGTACTTGTCGAAAAGGATATGATGGGGAAGCACAAGCTGAACTCTGTCGGATATAAGCAGATTAACGTCATCAAGAGCCGTCTTAATCGTTTCAATTTCTTTAAGCAGATACTCTACGTTAAGCGCAACGCCGTTTCCTATAACGTTAACTACGTTTTTGGCAAATACGCCGGAAGGAAGCTGATGCAGCGCAAACTTGCCGTATTCGTTAATAATAGTGTGCCCGGCGTTGCTGCCCCCTTGAAAGCGGACGACAATGTCCGATTGTTCGGCGCACATATCCGTAATTTTGCCCTTACCCTCGTCTCCCCAGTTACCGCCAACTATTGCCTTTACCATAAAATATCCCACCTTCTAAAAATATAACAATTAACAATACAACCTACACGTTTAATTCAGAAGCACAAAGAAGCTCAACACCACTTGATTTTATTGTTTCAGCCACAGAGGCCAAAAATTCTTCCGTCTGTTCCACCGCCCGGCCTATATAATTTTCCGGCTTAACAGATTTTTTAAGCTCCTCAAGGCTAAGGCCAAAGGTTTCGTCCGCCGCAATCCTTTCAAGTAAGTCGTTTCGCCCGCCGTTAACCTTTACGTTATACCCGGCATCCATGCTATGGCGTCGGATGTTTTCATGAAGCTCCTGTCTGTCGCCCCCTTTTTTAACGGCGTCCATTATGATGTTTTCCGTAGCCATAAACGGAAGCTCCTCGGCCACGTGTTTTTCAATAACCTTCGGATAAACCACAAGGCCGCCGGTTACGTTAAGATAAATGTTAAGTATGGAATCCACGGCTAAAAAGGCTTCGGGTATGGTTATCCGCTTGTTGGACGAATCGTCCAACGTCCGCTCAAACCATTGGCCGCTTTGGGTCATGGCAGTGTTTTGTGCGCTTGCGATAACGTACCGGCTAATGCCCGCTATCCGCTCACAGCGCATAGGATTCCGCTTATATGCCATAGCCGACGAACCAACCTGCTCCTTCTCGAATGGCTCCTCAACCTCTTTTAAATGCTGTAAAAGCCGTATGTCGTTACTGAATTTTGCGGCGCTTTGGGCAACCTGGGCTAAAACGTTCATAAACCGGCTGTCAATCTTTCTTGAATATGTCTGGCCGCTGACAGGATAAACCCCCTTAAACCCAAGCATCTCCGCTATCAAGCTATCAAGCCGCTTAACCTTTTCGTTATCCCCGGAAAAAAGCTCTAAAAAGCTGGCTTGTGTGCCGGTTGTGCCCTTTGAGCCTAAAAGCAGAACAGTATCAAGAACAAAATCAATCTCTTGCAAATCCAGCAAAAGGTCATGAATCCACAAACAAGCACGTTTACCAACAGTCGTTAGCTGGGCCGGCTGGAAATGGGTAAAACCCAGCGTCGGCAAAACCTTGTATT
>CAZEYG010000316.1:0-3260 GCA_964516575.1 uncultured Defluviitaleaceae bacterium | reverse complement strand
ACGCCCATGTAACAGCCCGCTATTTCGGAACGCTCGTCTACAACCGAAACCGCTTGCCCATTTAGCTTACCACTAACGCCGTTACTAATTTGTCGAACCATGTCCCGCAATAAAGTTGTTTTTCCGCAACCCGGCGGGGATATAATCATAGTATGTAAAAGCCGCCCGTCTATAAGATAGTTCATAACATTGTCGGCACAGCCTTTAATTTCATGGGATATTCTTATGTTTAACCCATTAAAATTTTTTATAGTTTTAACGCTGTTACCTTCTGTTACTGCTTTTCCCGTAAAACCTACTCTATGTCCACCCGGTAAAGTTATGTATCCGCTTTTAATCTCCTCGGAAAAAGCATACAGTGAACGGTTAGCCATAAGCTCCAGCATGTTTAAAATTTGCTCCGTAGTAGCCTTATAAGCGTTGTCCAAGCTTTTCCCGATAATGCCGCCTTCTTGCAGAAAAACCTCTTCACTTTTATGTTTAATAATAACCGGCCTTAATGCCCTAAGACGTATTTCTTCTATCTCGTTAAAATATTCCTCCGAGATAGGCTCGAATATTTTTTCAAGATTTTTATCCATGTAATCTAAAATAATTTTTTTAGTACCCATATTACTACCCCCAATTTGTCTTTTGTGCTTACCTTAACAACTTTCTTTCATGTTTGAATTTATTTATTAATATATATATGTACAAGCCATCTTAAATATGAAAATTAAAAACGCCGCCGGTATAATCACGGCGGCTAGGGTTGTCGACAATAATTGCCAGCAACCTGACATGTTCTAATGCTGTCGCTCTTCATCTATTAGCTTTTCGGCCATTTCAGCAATTGCGCCGATAAGCTCCTCACATTGCTCACCACTGCCTCGACGTTTCTTAAGAACATCACAATTCATGCTTCCATATTTCTCGGAAAAATCAGCAAGCAGCTTTATTCTAAGTCTTTTTACGGTAGCTTGGTCAAAAAGCAGCCCAAAAATCATTACACAAGCAATAAGAACAGAGCACATTCCTCCTATACCAAAACCTGTGTTAACTCCATTACACATGTTATAACACTGCCTTGAAATAGTTAAATTATATTTTTTTTCCGCAGCTTTTAGTATGCAAGCGGAACAATTATAACCATCTTTGTAAAAATGCATTGCATATTTCTTCATTAAAAAAACACCTCCTTGTATATTTTATGTACAAGCAAGGTGTTTGTGACAGATTAAAGTGTTTTCATAGGCAGTACGAAGTTAGGCATCGACGGCATTTGCCGGTCGGCTTTTCTCAACAGCAGGCGGAGTTTTTTTTGAGCCTGACAAAATTATTCCGGCAAAAATAAAAATCATGCCAACAATATCCGGCAAATTTAAAACCTCTCTGAAGAACAGAATGCCGATTATAGATGCTACAAAAGGTTCTATTGTAGAATAAATAGCAACCTCTCCGGCATCTATATTTTCAATTCCTTTGTTTTAAAGTATGTATGGAATCGCGCAGCATACAGCACACATTAAAGCTGTCAGAAAAAAATATTTTATGTTAACTATAACAATGTATATTTCCTTGTAGTCTACTAAAAATACAACACCTAGGGTTGCAAAAGCAAATGTATAAAACGCAATGGTTAGCGCATGGTATTTGCTTGAAGCCAGCTTGCTGAATATACTGTAAAGTCCATACCCGAGCCCCGAACCTATGCCTAATAAGAGACCTGTGATATTTGCCGAGAATCCCTCGATTATACCCGAAACAAGAACACAACCTATAAGGCTTAAAACAAGAGCAAGTATTTTTTTAAGCCAGATCTTTTCTTTAAAAATAATCCGGCTTAGGATAATAACAAAAGCGGGGGATGTGTAAAGCAAGGCTGTAGCTTGGGAAATAGAGGTTGACCTTATTGCGGCGAAATAACATAGGTTAAAAAACAACATGCTTATAATACCTGTACCGATAAAATACCAAATGTCTTTCAGCCTTATTTTCAGAAGATTCCTTTTAAAAAAGAATAGATAAATAAAAATAAGCAAGCCTGAAAATATAACCTTAAGCGCTACTATAGATAAGGTTTTAAGCCCAAAATCCGCGAATACTTTAGCAAAAACGCCCATAGTGCCCCAAAGGGAGGCCGCAATAATCACATACCAAAAATATTTGTTTTTCATGCCATACCTCTTGATTAGTAATATTACCCCGCCAGTAAATGTTGCCTATTTTTACTGGCGGGGTATTTATGTAACAAGTAATAAAAGAACTTATTTCTCGTAAGTCTTAACTTCTGCAATAAGAGCGTCAAGAATAGCTTTACCTTCGGCGCCTACAACACTGGCATATTTATCATAGGCGGCTTTGCTTGCTCCTCTGAATGCTTCTCTTTCTTCTTGGTTTAATTCAGCGGTTTTGATTTTACTGTTGTTCATAATACGATTATAGGCTTCATCGTTTAATTTCTTTTGAGTTTCATAAGCAAAATCAACCATCTCTTCCGCTGTTTCCAAAATCATGTCTTGAATATCCTTTGGAAGGCCATCAAAGAATTTCGGGTTGCAGGCTGTTGTTGTTACATAAAGGTTTGAACCAGCCATTGTAAGGTAGTCTTGAACCTCATAGAACTTCATTTCGTCAATTGCAAAAAGAGGATTCTCCTGACCTTCAATCATTTTTAACTGGAGCCCGCTGTAAACCTCCATGTATGGTACGGGTGTTGGGTTTGCGCCGTACGCCTCATAAGCAGCCACTATCATAGGGGAGGGCATAGTACGCATTTTGAAGCCTTTGAAATCAGCGGGGGATTTTAATGCTTTGCCGCTGCTGGTCCATTGCATTGCACCTTCTGTCCAGTATGAAAGAACCTTGATATTTTTTTCTAGGTATTTGGCTGAAAGAGTTTCGTTAAGGGCCTTGCTTTCTTTTAAAATTTCTTTGTTCTTTTCCATGTCGTCGGTAAAGAGGAAATGCAGGGAGAAAAGTTGATTTTCAGGAACTATAGTACCTGTATTACCTGGTGAAACCATACAAAATTCTAAGCCGCCGTTTTGCAGAAGTTCTGTTTGCTGAGTAGCGTCACCTAACTGACCTACAGGATACAGGTCGATATTAATTCTTCCGTTTGATTTTTCGTTAAGGCGCTTAATAAATTCCTTGGCGTAAACGTCCTGAACGCTACCGTCTACCTCTTCATGGGCGAAGCGCCAGTTGTATGTTTCGGTGCTTGCGGCTTCGGAAGCAGGTGTTGAAGATGAGACCGGCTTTGTTGCACAGCCAACAGC
>CAZEYG010000315.1:0-3280 GCA_964516575.1 uncultured Defluviitaleaceae bacterium | reverse complement strand
GTTGTATTTCAAGAAAAGAATTTGAGCTAACTCTTACAAAAGAAAAATATGAGGAGCTTTGCAAGAAAGCTGTTTCAAAGATTATTAGAAAAACAAGGTATTTGATTCCGCTAACCGGCGGCCTTATCGCTGAGCTGGATGATTATTCCGGAGAGTTAGAAGGGCTTTTGACCGTTGAAGTGGAGTTTAAGAGCCTTTCCGAGGCAAGTGAGTTTATGCCGCCGGATTGGTTTGGCAAAGACGTATCTAACGACAACGCTTATAAAAACAGCAGCCTTTCAATAAACGGCTTGCCGATACAACACAAACCCTAAACAAGGAGGATACTATGGACAAGGATAAAGCGCAAGCACTAAAGAAGCTTTGCAGCCAGTTCAGGGGAGAGCTTTTGGATATACTTCACAAAATTCAGACAGGGCATCCAGGTGGCTCCCTTTCCGCAACAGAAATAATAACAACTCTATATTTTGACAAGATGAATATTGACCCCAAAAACCCTCAAATGCCAAACAGAGACAGATTTGTTATGTCCAAAGGACATGCCGCTCCAATACTTTACATTGCGTTGGCGCACAAAGGCTTTTTTCCTGTTGAAGAAATAAACACTCTTCGACAGATAGACAGCATACTTCAAGGTCATCCCTGCGCCCATAAAACGCCGGGTATTGAGGTTTCCACAGGCCCCCTTGGGTTAGGGCTTTCCGCCGGGGTTGCTATTTCTTTAGCCGGGCGTATGACCGGTCATGATTACTATACCTATGTGCTTTTAGGTGACGGTGAAATACAGGAAGGTGCTATTTGGGAAGCGGCAATGTCTGCCAATAAATTCAAGGCGGACAAGCTCATTGCCATATTAGACTATAACGGAGTACAGCTAGACGGCACAACCGAAGAAATAATGCCGCTAGGTGATGTAAAAGCTAAGTTTTCAGCCTTTGGATTTAACGTAATAAGCTGTGACGGAAACAATATTGAGCAGTTCTCTGAGGCAGTAGACAAAGCAAAAGCTAACACAGGAAGCCCTTCTATTATAATAGCCAAAACAGTAAAGGGCAAAGGCGTATCCTTTATGGAAGGCAGCAATAAGTGGCACGGGAAAGCTGTCGGCACGGAGGACTACAACAAAGCCAAAGTGGAGCTTGGGGGTATAATCAATGGGTAAAGATATTGCTATTCGTGACGCATATGGCGCCGCCCTTGAAAAGCTGGGTGGGTTAAACGACAAGGTTGTCGCCCTTGAGGCGGATTTAGGTTCATCAACAAAAAGCGGTGTGTTTGGAACCAAATATCCAAATCGCTACTTTAACGTTGGAATTTCAGAAATAAATATGGTGGGTATGGCGGCGGGTTTTGCCTCCAGCGGCCTTGTACCTTTTGTAAACACCTTTGCTTCTTTTTTATGCACAAGAGGTTTAGACCCCATAATCAGCCTTATAGGTTACGACAGTCTTAAGGTTATACTGGCCGGCACATATTGCGGCATGTCCGACGCTTATGACGGCGCAAGTCATCATGCGTTAACGGACATTGCTATTATGCGCCCGATTCCTAACATGACCATTATTTCGGTTTGTGACGCAATTGAAACCGAAAAGGCCGTTTTTGCTTGTATGGATATTAATGGGCCTGTTTATTTAAGGTTAAGTAGAGCGGAAATGCCTGTAATATTTGACGAGGGTTATAACTTCCAGGTTGGCAAAGGTCTTGTTTTAAAGGACGGTTCGGACGTAACTATTATCGCAACAGGTTATATGGTTCATAAATCCCTTGAAGCTGCTGAAATACTGAAAAGCCAGGGGATAAATGCAGCCGTTATCAACATGCACACTATCAAACCCATTGATAAGGCGCTTATAGAAGAATACGCTCAAAAAACCGGCGCTATTGTTACTGCCGAAGAACACAGTATTTACGGCGGGCTTGGCAGTGCAACAGCAGAGGTTTTGGTGGCTAAAAAACCTGTACCGATGGAAACCGTTGGTTTAAGCACATATACCGAATCAGGAGATTATCAGGCTCTGATAAATAAATACGGCTTAAACGCTGAAAGCATAGTAAAAAAAGCAATTGCAGCCGTTGCCCGAAAATAAAGCCATTATTAATTGAAAGGCAGATATTATGAACGGATTTGATATTATCATAATCGGCGGCGGCGTTTTAGGCGCTGTTTCAGCCTATTATTTATCAAAGGAAGGGTATAAGGTTGCCGTTTTTGAAAAGGGGGATTTGGCGTCGGGTGCGTCGGGCGCTAACCTTGGCCAGATTTCTATAACAGACAGGGATGCTCCATGGCATTTGCAGTTGGTTCTGGAAGCATTAGATATTTATAAGGAAGTAAGCGGCTGTTGTGATATTGAATTTAGGCAAACCGGCGGTATAGTTACTCTGACGGATACCGATCAGCTGTATTCGGCAAAGGAAAGAGCAGAAAACCTTAAAAAAGCTGGAGTCAAAATTGATATTATAACAGGTAAGGACATAAAAAAGATTGAGCCACATTTGGATTATACAACCGTAGAGGCTGTAGCTTATTGTGGCTTGGAAGGAATAATTAATCCTTTTGTAACAACTCTATGGTTTTATGAATCTGCCAAAAAAGCCGGAGCTAAGGTTTTTAGCCAAGCTCCGGTTGAGGCATTTATAATTGGATATGACAGAATTAATAAAATTGTTACAAAACAAGGTCAATTTACGGCAGATGTTTTTATTAACACGGCCGGTTCATGGGCTGGTAAAATAGCTGAAATGGCGGGAACAAAAATTCCTATTCGCTATCATAGGGGGACAGCCTTTGTTTCACAACCTGTGTCCAAATTATTAAATTGCGTCGTAACAGAAGGTGGATTTTTCATTAAAGCTCGAAAAGGCGACGAGAAACGGCATATCGGAGCGGGTATCGCTCAAGGCGTTAACGGCAGCCTTTTGCTGGCTCAGGCTACAGAAGAAAGTGCTCTTGATGACAAGGCAATTACGCCGCAAGGGCTTTGTCTGACGGCTAAAAAGATATTACAGCAGTTTCCGGTTTTTTCCGGCGTTGAAATAGTAAGAGCTTGGGCCGGGCTTACGCCTTATACGCCGGATGGCTTGCCCATATTTGGTTTTTGCGGCAGGATAAAAAACCTTTTTACGGCGGCGGCGTTTAAAGGCGCTTTTTCTACAGCCCCGGCTATTGGTAAAAAGGTTGCTTCGGCGGTTAAAAACGGCGAAATCTGGGAGAATAATGCGTTTAGCCCGGACAGATAACAAACCTTTATGACACAAAAATTTATTATAATAAGGG
>CAZEYG010000314.1:595-3308 GCA_964516575.1 uncultured Defluviitaleaceae bacterium | reverse complement strand
ACTACCTTGGAGCTTAAGGAAATAGAGGAAGCCATACTTGAAGCTGACGACAAAATTATTGAGCTGGAAAACCGCTTGTTTGCAGATATTTGTAAAAAGGTAGCGAGTGAAGTCCATAGGATAATGCTGACTGCACAAATTGTTGCGACACTTGATGTTTTGCAGTCATTAGCCACAGTTGCCGTCTATAATAACTATTGCAAGCCGGTTGTCAACAACAGCGGGGTTATTGAGATTACTGAAGGTAGACATCCTGTTATTGAGAAGACCTTAGAGCAGGCTTTTGTGCCAAATAATGTATACCTTGACAAGGACGAAAACCGCCTTGCTATAATAACCGGCCCAAACATGGCTGGAAAATCTACATATATGCGGCAAACGGCTCTTATTGTTTTAATGGCTCAAATTGGTTCATTTATTCCGGCGGACAGCGGGGTTATTGGGGTTGTTGACAAAATATTTACAAGGGTCGGCGCTTCGGATGATTTGGCTACCGGCCAAAGTACTTTTATGATTGAAATGACTGAAGTTGCAAACATCATAAACAGCGCTACAGACAACAGTCTTCTTATTTTGGACGAAATCGGGCGCGGTACAAGCACATTCGACGGCTTAAGTATAGCCTGGTCTGTCTTAGAATACATTTGCTCTAACATAGGCGCCAAAACCTTGTTTTCAACCCACTATCATGAGCTAACTGAGCTGGAAGGCAACATCCCCGGCGTAAAAAACTATTGCATGACCGTAAAGGAGCAAGGGGAAAATATTGTTTTTATGCGTAAGGTTTCACGGGGCGGCGCTGATAACAGTTATGGAGTCCATGTTGCAAAGCTGGCCGGAATCCCTTATCAAATACTTGACAGAGCTAATGAGCTTTTAGCGGCTTTAAACAACGCTGATGTTGTCAAGAGTAATCCAAGGCTTGCTGCTCATGACGGAACTGTCCGTTACGGTTATCCAAAGATGGATAAAAGCGACGACGATTTTATTTTTATCAAAGAACTTATGAATTTAGACATTGATTCTATTACGCCTCGTGAGGCTATTAAGAAGCTGTATGAATTAAAAAACAAGGCTTCATTGCCGAATTCATTACCTAAATAGTTTTAATTGACAGGTGAGTTTATGGGTACAATACATCTGCTTGACAGCGGGATGATTAATAAAATTGCCGCCGGAGAGGTAGTTGAGCGGCCGGCGTCGGTTGTTAAGGAGCTGGTTGAAAACTCCGTAGACGCCGGTGCAACATCAATTACTATTGAAATAAAAGAAGGCGGGACTTCTTTAATAAAAATAACAGACAACGGCAGCGGCATAGAGTCTTATCAGGTAAAAACCGCTTTTTTACGCCATGCAACCAGCAAGATAAAAACTATTTCTGATTTAGAGCAAGTTTTGACGCTAGGTTTTCGAGGAGAAGCTCTTTCTAGTATTGCCGAGGTTTCCCAATTGGAGATTATTACTAAAACAGCGAAAGAAAACTTCGGAACAAAACTTTCTATCCATGGCGGCCAGGTTTTATCGGAGCAGGAGGTAGGGTCAACTAACGGTACATCTATAACTATTCGTAATCTGTTTTATAACGTACCTGCACGAAGAAAGTTTCTAAAGAAAACATCGACTGAAAGCAGCGCTGTTTCAGATCTTATTATTAAGCTGGCGCTTTCTAATACATCCGTGGCATTTAAATACATAAACAACGGTGCCGAGGTTTTAAGCACTACCGGCAGCGGAAACCTTAAAACAACTGTCTACCAAGTATATAACCGTGAAATGGCCGATGTTATGCTGGATGTTAACTTTGAGAAAAGCGGCGTACTCATAACCGGCGGCGTATGTAAACCCCAATTTTGCCGCGCCAATAGAGCATATGAGCATTTTTTTATTAACGGCCGCCATATCAGAAGCGATATTATTCAAAGCGCTGTTGAGCAATGCTTTAAGACATATTTGCCTGTAGGTAAATTCCCCGTCTTTGTTTTATATATGACAATAGACCCGGAGCTTGTTGATGTTAATGTTCATCCGGCAAAGCTGGAGGTGCGGTTTGCAAGTGAAAGCAAAATCTATGAGCTGGTAACAGAAGCCGTTTTCGAAGTAATTAAAGGAAGTAATCTAATTCCGCAAACCGAGTGGGGTAGGGGAGTCAAATCTGAAAAAGCTGAAAAAACTGAGGTCAGGCCAAACGTTCCTACGTTTGATAAGACCTCTAAGCCGGTTTCTTATTTTCAACAGGAAAACCGAAACAGTTTAGCAGGTGTAATTTATGGAAAAGCTGATACTGGCGCAATTGAGCCGGAACAAAAAAAGCAGCCAGAAGTTATGATGATTGAAGAAGCTCTTGTTGATGAAATAAGTCGGGAACAAAAGAGTACTGTTAACATCATTCGTGAAATAATTAGTAAAACTGCTGCTTCTAAAGAGCTGTCTCAACCATCGCTTAAGCCACCTCTTGAAAGGTTTTTCTGTAACTACAAAATAGTTGGCCAGGTATTTAATACTTATTGGATTATTGAACAGGACGGCTCAATGTATATTATTGACCAACATGCGGCTCACGAACGGGTGTTGTATGAAGAGCTTACAACCGCCTATAGCTGCAAGGCAATAATCTCCCAGCAGATTTTGCAGCCTATAATAGTAAGCCTTACGGATAGTGAAATGCAAATAGTAAACGATAACTTGAAACTTATAGAGAGTTTTGGTTTTGATA
>CAZEYG010000314.1:0-585 GCA_964516575.1 uncultured Defluviitaleaceae bacterium | reverse complement strand
GGTTGAGAACATTCCCATTAGATATGCTTCGGATTTTGATATTGAAATATTCGGCAAGCAAGACGTTGCAATAAGGGCGTTACCTTCGCTAATCCGAGATGTTTCTCACGCCGGTTTTTTTACCGAAATAATTGATCGGCTGGCGGCTGTTGGGGGCTTGGCTTCTGATGAGTTATATAATAAGATTGATATAATAGCTTCAATATCCTGTAAAGCGGCTGTTAAGGCCAACGACAAGTTAACTTATACAGAAGCAAAGGCTTTAATCGAAAAGGTTGTTAAGCTGGAAAACCCCTTTACATGCCCACATGGGCGCCCGACGATTATCCAGATGACAAAATATGAGCTTGAAAAGAAGTTCAAGCGGATACAATAATAAGAGCAAAAAGGAATGTTATGATGACATCTTCTTTATCTAAGCTGCCATTAATAATAATTGCCGGCCCAACAGCTACAGGCAAAAGTAAGGCAGCCGTAAGGTTGGCAAAAAAAATTAACGGGCAAATAATTTCCGCAGATTCAATGCAGGTTTATAAATATATGAATATTGGAACGGCAAAACCAACGCCTTTGGAAATGGACGGC
>CAZEYG010000313.1:0-3323 GCA_964516575.1 uncultured Defluviitaleaceae bacterium | reverse complement strand
TCGGTTACAACATCATAAGCAGTATCATCAGCAGGAAGTAAATCCGGCTCTGTCAACTTTGCCGTAAGGTTTTTTGAGCCTAGCGGAACAGAAGTAAAGAACACGTCTTTTTCAGCGCCTGGGTTAACAGTAACGTCAACAACATCAAATATGCTGTCGTCCGTATAAAGGGCAACGGAATTCTTTAATGTTTTTTTGCCGTAATTTTTTACCTTTGTAAGCGCAACAATTCTATCGGAATCAACCTTATGAGACAAAAGGGTTATTGCGGCGTTATCTATGCTTTCGCCGATTATAACGTTTTGCTTGGAAACGTCGTTAAAATCAATATTGTCGTCTGAAAAAACAAATATATTAGAGCTGTTTTGATTACTAAGTATTTTTATAAGCTCGGCTGTTGAGTTTTTGTCTATTCCTGAATTGGTTACGGATATTTGGTCAATTTTATTTTTAAGCGCAAGCTTGTCGTCTGTAAAGGATGAAACAATGTAGGGCATGTGAGAAGCTGCAATTACGGAAAATCTTGCGCCTGAATTTGAGCTGTCTATTATTTGATGCATATAGTCCTTTGCCTTTTGAAAGCGGGTAGGGGATACGTCCTCTGTCTGCATACTCATTGAGCAGTCGATAACTAAAATATAATTTTCTATAAGACTGCTTCCTAATATATAGGGGTTTGACAGCGCAAGCACTAAAAGAAACGCCAGTAGAATTTGCAGAAGTAGCAGAAGGTTTCGTTTCAGTTTTTGCCACGGACGTTCTGAAAGGGACATAGTGACAGCCTGTTTCCAAAGAAACAGACTGGGCACCTCATAATCCTTGTACTTTTGTTTAAGCAAATACATTGCAATAATTGCCGGCACGGTTAATAGGCCGATAAAAGCAATGGGATTAAAAAAATTCATATAAAGCTCCTTTTAAAGCTAACATTACGTTTTACTTTAGAACCATTGAAAGCAAGCCGCTTCTTGGTTAGTCTACTAAAACAAATTGACCTATATTCCCATCATACATGACAGTATGTGTTGTCTCCCATTCATTATATGTAATGGTCAACTTGGGGCTCTCGATTTGATTTAGTACAATGCTAGAAGAAACGTCCGAATCAAGGTATAGATCAAGCTTTTCTTCTGGCGTTAATGTTGCTATATTATTAATTGGCACTATGACAGCGTTAATGGGTTGATTAATATGTTGAATACCGTTTTCGTTAATACTTTGAGCCAATCCTGCTGTTATATACTTTTGCTGTGTTTCACGGTTGATCAGGTTATATGAGTCGGGCATTGTATTAATATCTGACTTTACTTCGGTGAAAGTATTATTTTGAAATTGAAACTTTGTTCCTGAATGTGCGTTGATTTCTGCAACCTTTACTATAGGGCGGCCTTCTTTTATACTTGAAGTCGATGCATAAAGCGCATAATCTGTCGACCATTCAATAGTGTTTTTTTGGAAAGGAGAAAAACATGACCAAGCAATTTTTTGAGACGAACTGGCATCCTTTAAATGTTTGATTAAAACTACCATTTGCTTTGCCATAAAAATCATTTGAAGATCGTCATTATTAAACATAATTTCTAGTCTATAGTTTGCCATTATCACTTTCCCCCTCAATCTAATGTAGAAAAGTATTCTCTCACAAGGCTTTTCATTCCGCCGGGGATCTCATAATCCTCCAATGATTTCAGCTCTTCGTTTTTATATTCGCCTATTACCTGTTGATAAGGAACGATTTCTCCTGCTTCTCCTATCCCTTTCTGCTTCTGCTCTTCTATAGAGCCGCCTTCGTTTTGGCTGCCTTCAACTTTTGCTTCATAGTCGGAATAGGCTTGGGCTTTTCTTGAATAAATGTTTTCGTTTTCCTTATGACCTGTTCCACGGCCGCTGCCTTGACCTTGACTTTGCCCCTGGCCTTGACTCTGCCCTTGACCCTGACCCTGCCCCTGGCCCTGGCCTTGACCTTGACCTTGGCCCTGACCTTGGTTTTGATTTTGGCTTTGACCGTTTTTGTCCGAATTATTTTGCTGTGAGTTTGAATTATTTTCACTATTACTTTGAGAGCCGTTATTACTTTGCATGTTTGATGAACATTTGGATAACGTATCATTCAAATTGTTAATAGCGTTTCTAAAGTTTTTATTGCTGCTTGCCAGCTTGTTTATATTTTGCTCCAGTTGGTTTAGCTTGTTTGACATTTGGCCGAATTGTCCGCTTTCAACAGATTGAGCCAACTGTTCAAGGCTTTCTATAAGCTCAGGGTTTTCTTCCAGCTCTTTTGCCACTTGCTCAAGAAATTCGGCGAACTCTTCCAGTTGCTCCTCCGTTGCATTTTCCAGAAAGTCGTTTAAAGCGTCTATGTTTTCTTTAATCTGTTCAGAGTTGCCCTTTTGCAGGCTTTCGCCTAATTCCTTTGTATATTTGCCTTCTGACAGCTTTTCGCCTAAGGCCCTTAAATCTTTCGGCACTGAATTATTAGAAAGCTTTTTAAGCTCGCTTTGAGCTTTTTGAAGTTGTTTTATTGCTTCTGCTTCTGTTTTTGATTTTCTAAGCTGCTGTTTCAGCTCTTTTAGTTTTGCCTCCAGCTCTTTGGTTTCTTTCTCCGTAAGTTCTTTTGACAATAGCTGTTCGGCTCTTTCGATACTCATTATTTGTTCCTCTGCCTTTTCCCTGACAGCTCTTTGCTCTGAAAGCTCCTTGGCAACAGGGCTTTCAATGAAACCGGCGGCGATTGTAAGCGCAATAAAGGCAAGAAGAAGATATAGGATCTTTTTTGGCGGTGTTATTCTGTATTTTTTTTGAGGGTGTGATTCTTTTGCGCTATCTAAGGCGTCATTTATAGCAAGGACTGCCATAGTGTCGTTCTTGTTTTCATAAGCCAGTTCCAAAGCAGTAACAAACCGCTCTTTATAACCAAGGGAATCGCAAACCTTAGCGGCATCGTAATAAGACGGCCCGTTTACCAACGCTGCAATTACTCCTGAAAAGGTACAAAAAAAGCAGGAAAAGGCGATAAGCAAGGGTATGTTGTCTATAATCATAAATTTAGATGAAGCCAAAATACCGGCGCTTATAGCAAAGGAAGCGGTAAGCCCCATAAGTGAATAACAAAGGCATTTTTCAAGAAGCATTTTAAGTTTTACCGGCTTAAGAGCCGAGTTTAATTTTTTCATATTAACAGCTCCATTTAAACAACTACTTAAACACTATTTCAGTCTGCGTGACTTTTTAACAGGATTTAAAACAAATTTAGCAGATATTGTAAGAATCAATGAAAACACAGCATTAAATATTAAGTTTACGCCCCAAAGTGGGAAGTTAAT
>CAZEYG010000312.1:0-3342 GCA_964516575.1 uncultured Defluviitaleaceae bacterium | reverse complement strand
TCATTTCTTTTTTTCTACAGGCGGCTATTTCTTGGCTTTTTTCCTTAACGCTTATACTATGCAGCTTTTTGATGAAGTTTTCTTCATCTGCTACGGCTAATCGTGCATTATAGCGTATATCCGCAAGTACAGCTTCGCTCAATACATCAAGAGTTATCCTATGTGATGCACAAGTATTTTTACCGTGTTGTACATGGGTAGAGCAACGATAATAGCAGTCCAGTTTTGAAACCCTTTGCATGGTGCTGTGGATATTGTGCGCGGCATGAGTATTCCGCTTGACGAACTGGCCGTGCTGCTGCAATCCATCAAGGGCGGCACTTCGGGACAAAATGTCCCGAAGTCCACACCGATTACACAAAAGGAGGACAGCGAGGAATGAAAATCCGTATTTTAACGGCGGCATTGGCCGCTATTTTTATGCTCCCATTTATGGGGACGGTGGCCTATGCCGGGGGCGGTGAGTATTACGAGCCGGAGGTGTGCGAGTGTCCCGCCGAAGATCAGCCGCCCGCCCTTGTCATTGAAGAGCCTACGACCAACCCCTTTACCCCTGCCGGAACGGGCACTGTGGTTGACAACGCCACGAATGAGGACGGCAAAGAGTTTTTCACTATTATGACCCCCGAGGGATCGGCTACGAAAATGTGTTTTACTTAATCATCGACAGGCAGCGCAGCACCGAAAATGTCTATTTCCTCAACGCCGTGACTGAGGCCGATTTACTTTCCCTTGCCAAGCTGCCCGAGCGTCCGGCGGTTACACCTACACCCGAGCCAACTACTCCCGAACACGAGCCGGAGCCGCCCGCGCCCAAAAAGAACGGCAACGGCGGCATGATTTTCTTGCTTGTGGCTGTGGTGGTTATCGGCGGCGGAGCCGGATGGTATTTCAAGATTTACCGTCCCAAGCAGCAACAGGCCGATGACAGCGAGGAGATTGACGAGGGCGAGTTTTATGATGACAACCCGGACGGCGAGGACGAGGACGACGGCCCGCCGTGGTATGAGGACGATGGCGAAACCGCCGACAGTGAGGTGGACGGGGAATGAATTTCACCGACAGCCCCTACGAGCGCATGATGAAGCAGGTGCCACGGCCCGGGCGCGGCGGCTGTGAGGATTGCAAGCGTACGCGCAAACGCTGTAACCGCAAATGCCGCGCCTTGCTTGTCGGCCCGCCTATCCGCAAGACCACTTTGGGACAAAATGTCCCAAAGTCGCTATGAGCCGAGAGCTTACCCGCGACGAGCGCAGGGTCATCCGCAAACTTGTGACAGCCGATTGCGCCAACTACGACAGCACCGACGCACTCTGTCTGCCGCTCGACTGCCCCTGCTATATGCTCGGCAAGTGGTGGACGGGTAACTACTGCAAGTATTTCCGTGACGCGGTGCTGCCACTGAACCCGCTGCTTGCGGCGGCGCTTGACGAGGACGCGCCCGCGCCGGACACCCGGCCTTGTGCTATCAGCGGCAGACCCTTTATGCGAGAGGGCAAACAGGCGTATTGCTCGGCGGCCTGTCAAAGCGCGGGCAACCGCCGCAAGAGCCGCGAGCGTATGCGGAAAAAGCGCGGCAAAACACGGGGGTAGCTATTACGATTAGCCTATGAAAAAAGCCCGTATTTACAGGGCTTTTGGGGTGTGCTTTATGGGGGTGCGGATAGTTTACTTGTCTGCGCCCTTTTTGCGGGGAAAATCGTAACATCAAACCAACTTTGAAAGGAGCAGATTTTTATATGACCGATAAAGACAACCCTTTGAAAAGCGCAGAGCTTTCTACCGAGCAGAATACCAATATGATAGACGGTATCATCAACAATGCGCCGCCGATACTCCCGCCCGAGCCTGTTCCGGCAATCCCGCCGCTTGAAAAGGTCAAAGAGCCGCAGAGCAAAAAGCGCTCTCGGGAACGCGAGGAACGGTGAGCGGCAAGAAACGCAAGCGCGGCGTTCCCCTTTATGTTTGGGTGAGTGAGGACGAACAGGAAACCATCCGGCAGCGCATGGACGAGGCCGGTATACAGAATTTGAGCGCGTATATCCGCAAAATGGCACTCAACGGCTATGTCCTCAATGTTGACCTTGCGCCTGTGCGGGAGCTCATTTCCCTGCAACGGCGGTGCACCAATAACCTAAATCAGATTGCCATAAGCGTCAATACCTACGGCGGTATTTATCCATCCGAGATTACCACGCTGCAAAAGGATTACGCCGCCATGTGGGGGCAGATGGCGGATATTCTAAAGCAGCTTTCGGCGGTGGTTAAGCTGTGACAAAGGGGAGCGGCGGCGTTGCGCCGCTGCTCCCCGCCTTTGTTACTTAGGGCAACCATTGTCTCAAACTCACTGTTATGAACATTTGGTCACCCGTAAAGATAGTCATTAACATCTTTCTTTGTTGTTTTTGACAAGCAATCTAAAAAATCCTTTTTGTTTTCGGGGTGCATATTATCAACTACTTTAGGATAGTTAATATATAAAATCCCTAAAATATTCTCAATAATTCGAGTAAATAGCACCACAAGTTCTTGGGCAAAAACTTCATTGAATTGTGGAAGAAGATTAAGCGCACTCAAAGAATGCATTTCTAATGGAGCACTATGGGCAGTGCGACATAGTATCACATAGTCGTTCCTTAATTGTTCTCCACGTATTTCTCCAAAGCAGTTGTCTATATGTATGTCTTTACGCGCTAAATCAAATATTTCATAAACACTCTTTTCTTCGAGCACTGTGGGAGTTTTTACTGACAATATTGCTTTTAGGAAGTTTTCGATCGAACATCTAAGTTCTAATTTTGCAGGCTTATACATTCCTTGTATCCAATTAAAGAGAGATAAAAGAAAATCAGATGCCATTTCATTGAAAAACTTTGAGATTTCTTTGGAATTAAATTGATGATTGTATTCCCCTACAAATACAATTAGACCATACAACTTTTTGTGCATGGCCTTACACTTGTCAATTTGACTATCATTAGATGAATACTTTGAAAGTGTATATGCATCTAAAAAATCACTAAGCTTTACAAAATCCTCTCTTATCCGCCTACTCATTGTTTGTTCCTACAAGTTTTTGAATGGTCTCATTCCAGGAAAACATATTTCCTGTTGACTTTGCTTTGCTCTGCAATTCTTTTATTGCATGTTAAGAATATTCCTACTCCAATCCGTTAGAATGTTAATTCTCTCTTTATTTGCATCTTCAACTTCGCAAATTATCAACCCAATTATCTCATTGCGTGACCTTTTTTCCCAACGAGGAATAGGTAAAGATAAAACTTCATCGGCAAATTGAACTAATTGAGCATTGCTTTGGAAAATATCTTCATCTTTTAACAA
>CAZEYG010000311.1:0-3358 GCA_964516575.1 uncultured Defluviitaleaceae bacterium | reverse complement strand
CCGGCGCTATTATAGCAATATCCAGCATTTCCTTATCCTTTACAGCGGCTTTCAGCTTGTAGATATTTTCAAAAAACTGGTCATTATTTTCAAGGGCAGCAGTTGATAAACCGTCGTAGTCATTAAAAAAGTGAACTCTGCCTACGTACCCTCTTACAGCAGCGTCTGTAAAGGCTTGCCATACAGCCTCAAATAATTGATTCTGACCATGAGCATATTGAAAATCCAGCGTTGTGGTACAGCCGCTTTTTATGTTTTCCATGAGCCCCCCAAGAGCAGCATAATAAATCATTTCTTTATTAATAAAAGGCGCAGCCTTTCTTGGGGTTGAAACAAGCCAGTCCCACAAGCTCTTTTCTTTACCCAAGCCTTTAATCAATACTTGAAACAAATGAGTATGAGTATTAATAAACCCAGGGTAAATATACTTACCACTTGCATCTATAACAGTTTCCGGAAGGTAATTGGCCTCGGCTTCATCCTTAGAAACAAACCCACTTATTTTGTTGTCCTTAACTACTAGACAAACGTTAGTAAGTATATCCCTGTTTTCGTTCATGGTTATAACGGTTGCATTTTTTACTAATAAATCTATTTTATTCATGGTTATTCCTCTCTAATATACTTCTATTTTAAAAACTACGGGAATAGCCGGATCCGGGCAGCAGCCATATGTAATGTTTTCTTCCTTATCCCAAGGATGGCGCCCACCAAGCTCTAAAACTCTTATATGCGGCCATATTGAATGAAACGCAGCGGCGCAAAAATCCTGGGGCATTCTTTCAAAGCCAAATTCAAACACTTGACCTTCCTTATGACAGCTACAGCCTTTACCCTCACTGTTTTTATTACATTTTTCAACTGTCAGCCTTACTTTTTTCGGGGTATTATACATAAAAATCCTCCTCCATTTTTTTACAAATTTCTAATACGGTTTAATACAGGCTGTCTGTTCCCGAGCCTGCTTTAGGTTTAAACTGTTTACCAAGCGCTTCAGGCCGTACTATTTCCTTTGAGGTTGACAAAACTATAAGGGTTAAAACATACGGCAGCATAAGTAAAAACTGATACGGTATCGGCGAGCCAAGGGCCTGAATTTGAAACTGAAAAGCGTCGGCGAAGCCGTAAAGCACACAACCCAAAGCCGCAAGTATTGGGTTATACTTACCTAAAACAATTAAGGCAAATGCTGAATAACCACGTTCGGCAGTCATGTTTTCAACAAAGGTATTTGATTGAGCAAGGCTTAAATATGCCCCGCCTATACCCGCCAAAGCACCGGTTATTAAAAGAGAGCGGTATTTAATCCATTTAACCTTTAAACCAACGGTATCCGCCGCAGCCGGGTTTTCTCCGCAAGCACGCAGCTCCAGCCCTCTTCTTGTTTTATAAATAAAAAAGTAAGTTGCCGCAACAAGTATCCATGAGAAGTAAACCATAATGTCATGGTTAAACAAAACCTTGCCTAAGTATGGAATCTTTGATAATACAGGGATAGGAAAAGGTTTTAAGCCTGTAACAATCCGAAATACGTCCTCTACCCCGAATATGGCGCGCAACCCGTAACTTGTAAAACCAACAGCAAACATAACTATGGAAGTACCGGCTATTGCCTGGTTTACGCCTAAATAAATCCCTAAGTAAGCAAATAAAGTATTAATTATCATGCCGGAAAGAGCCGCCGTCAGAAACCCAAGGACTAAGTTGTTGCCCATAAATAATGTTACCATAAAACCTGCAAAAGCGCCCATAAGCATTATACCCTCAAGGCCAATGGAAACAACACCACTCCTTTCGCTGTAAAGCCCACCAACAGCCGCAAATATCATAGGGGTAGCAAGCCGAAGAGTTGACCTTAATATTTCTAAAACTATTTCAAATGTCATTATTATTCCTCCCCTGCTTCTATAACCTGACCGGCGCTGTTAATAAATCTTTGCTTTCTTTCCTTTAGTTTGTTTGAAATTATTTGCTCGTAAACAGTAAGTATTATTACGTAAAATAAGGTTATAGCCATAAGCATAGAACCAAGGGACGACGGTATACCCATATCACGCATAATCGCATTTGCGCCCGCTTGTAATGCCCCGAATAACAGCGAAGACATTAGTATGCCAAAAGGATTAAGCCTACCTAGCTGGGCGACTGCTATAGCCGTAAAGCCGTAACCGGGGGATATGTTTCTGTAAAGCATAAAGGTCACTCCTGTAATTTGTATGGATCCGGCTAGCCCAGCTAAAGCGCCGCTGATTCCAAGGGCTAAAAGAAGATTAAGGTTTATGTTAACACCGGCGGCTTGAGCGGCTAATGGGTTCGCACCCATAGCTCTTATTCTAAAGCCCATATCTGTCTTTTGCATAAAAAACCATACGGCAATAACTATCAGAACAGATATAATAAAACCTGCATGAAGCCTTGTTCCCTGCAAAACAACAGGCAGCTTTGCTGTTTCTGCTATTTGGTTGGACATAGGGTAATAACCCTTGCTTTCTTGCAGAGGCCCGCCGTTAACAAGCCAGCTTATAAGTAATATAAGTATAGAATTCAGCATAACTGTCGTTACAACCTCTGGAGCATTTGCTTTTATTCTTAATAGACCGGCAATCATACCCATTATTGCGCCGCCGGCTAAGCCGCAAATACAAGCAAGAGGTATCATAATTACAGAAGGTATATTAGCGGCAAAAGGCTGCACACATAATATCGTAGTTAAAAGAGCGCCGCCAAAAAACTGCCCCTCGGCCCCAATATTAAAAACCTTACCCTTAAACGCTATTGAAACCGCAAGGCCGCAAAGAAGCAAGGGCGTTGCTTGCAGTAATGTTTGGGAAATACCTCTTCTGCTGCCTAATGCCGAGCGGAATATGGAGGCATATGCTACGATAGGGTCATAACCGGTTGCATAAAGAACCACAGCACCTGTTATCATAGTTAGAGCTAACGCTAAAAACGGCATTATTAAGGGCTTAAAAATCATTGCAAACCCGCTTTTAACCTTCATTTGCTGCACCTGCCTTTGGGCTTAACGCCGTAAACATTGTTTTGGAGCCTGCCATCATTTCGCCTATATCCTCTGGAGTAACCTCATCTGGATATACAAGCCCTGTAATTTTACCTCCATGCATAACGGCTATTCTATCGGATAACGTCATGATTTCGTCAAGCTCGGAGGATACCAAAAGAATCGCCTTGCCTTTTCCACGTTCGTCAAGCAAACATCTGTGTATATAATCAACCGCACCTATGTCTAAGCCTCTTGTGGGCTTCATGGCTACCAAAACCTTAGGGTCTACGGATATTTCTCTTGCAACAACTATTTTTTGCTGATTTCCGCCTGATAAGGAGCTAGCGGGGGATT
>CAZEYG010000310.1:0-3363 GCA_964516575.1 uncultured Defluviitaleaceae bacterium | reverse complement strand
CCGCTTGTTAAGCCGGCTACAAGCTGCTTCTGCAAAAACACAAACATTATAACAACAGGGATAGTACTTATTACCGCCCCGGACATTAGCAAATTCCAGTCTGTTTCATATTGCCCCATAAAAGATTTTAAGCCTATGGGCAATGTCCTTAGCTCAACAGAATCTATAAACGTTGAGGCAAACAAAAACTCGTTCCATGCCAAGATAAATGCATTAATTGCCGTCGCAGCAATACCCGGAGCCGAAAGTGGCAGCGTAATTATTACAAGGGATTTAATTCTGGAGCAGCCGTCAACCATTGCGGCTTCTTCCAATTCTTTAGGCAAAGCCGAAAAGTAATTTGAAAGCATCCAAACGCTAAACGGTATTACAAAAGATGTATATGCCATATAGAGTGCGTAATGTGTATTAACAAGTCCCATCTTTCTTATAATCGTATAATAAGGAGTTACAAGCAAAACCAGCGGAAAAAGCTGAGCAAGTAAAAGCAAAAGCTGTAAGGTTTTTCTGCCTCTGAATTTAAACCTACCAAAACCTAACCCGGCTAGTATAGATACAGACATGGCGCAACATGTTGTTATAGAAGCAACCTTAAAGCTGTTGAAAAAGAATCTAAAAAAGTCGCCTTCCTTCCATATTTCTATGTAAGAGGAAAAATAAAAATTCTTCGGAATAATTTGCGGCGGAATAGCAAATATGGCGCTTTGGTCTTTTAAGGACGTAGACAACATCCAAAGGAACGGAAAACCCGCAAAAACTACAAACACCGCCAATAAAATATAGATAATAAATAAATACGATGTTTTTATCTTCACGATCTGTCCTCCTTTTGCACAGCTCTAGCATATATCATAACCAATACAAGAAGCGTCATGAACATTATTACGGCGATAGCTGCCGCCTTACCTAGATTAAATTCCTGGAAAGTTGCTTTATAAACATAGGTTGTAAGCGTATCTGTTGCGCCGGCAGGGCCACCTTCCGTCATAAGCCAAATAACGTCGAAGCTGTTAAATGTCCAAATAGATGTAAGTAAAGTCGTAAGATATAAAGTCGGACGGATTTCTGCTAGGGTAACATGCCAAAACTTCTGCCAGCTATTTGCCCCGTCAATGTCGGCCGCCTCGTATAAGTCGTCGGATATAACTTGCATAGCTGCTAACAGCATAACCGTACAAAAGGGAAAGCTTTTCCATGCATGTTCGGTTATAATTGCAGGAAAAGCAGTTTTAACGTTGCCAAGCCATACTATCGGTTTGCTTATAATACCCACTGCTTGAAATATGTAGTTAAGAATACCAAATTGACCGTCATACATCCATTTCCATGTCATAGCGGCTACAACGCCGGGGGTTATCCATGGAATAAGAATAAGACCTCTAAAAATACCACGGCCTTTAATAGACTTATTCAAAAGAACCGCCGCTGCTAGAGCTAGGATAATTTGTATGGATACAGATGAAACCGTCCAAACTGCGCTGTTTTTGGCAGCCCGGTAAAACTTTGGATCTGTAAACACCTTTATATAATTATCAAACCAAACGTAAGGTGTACCTAAATGAGGCTTCATCATCAGGATTTTTTGAAAGCTCATGTTAATATTAAGCAGAAGCGGATAAAGGATAACAGCAAGCATTATTATAACAGCCGGCAAAACAAGTAATATGCCAAGCATATCGTCGCTGATTCCTTTTCTTCTTCTACGCATAGTGCTTGCACTCATAGTATTTACATTTCCCACAGATTAGAACCTCCCTGTGCAAGGCGTTATTTTAGGCCTAAAACCCCTTTTAAGGGGTGATATTAACAATCGCCCCCCGCATAAAACGAGGGGCTTTTCAACTGTATTTTTATTATTATTCGGCAAGCGCTTCATTAGCTAGCTTTTCTGCTTCTTCCATTGAAGGAGCGATTTCTTTTCCTTCAAATATTACCTTCATGAAAGCAGGTTGGATGCAGTCGTAGTCGATTGTTGTCCATTCAGGAATCATAGGACGTGGACGTGCATATTCAAGAGCTTTTGTAAATACCTTTTGTGCTTCGTCGTTTTTGATTGTTTCTTGTTCAAAAGCGTCTGTTCTAGCTGAAGTTCTAAAATATTGGTCAAACATTGGTAGGTTTTCTTTTGATGAAATAAAGTCAATCCATTTGTAAGCTGCTTCAGCCTGCTTTGAGTTTTTGTTTATAACCCAATGGCCGCCACCTAAGGTTGAGGCTTTTTCTTTTCTTGATGGAAGCTCTGCAACGCCCCATTCAAAGGTTGGCTCGTTTGCTCTAAGTTTTTGAAGCATAACGCTCATACCCTGGCACATTGCAAAGGATTGGTTCATAAAACCTGCCGCAAGCTCATCCCAGCTTTTCCATGTAAGAGCCGCTTCGGGAATGATTTTATCTTTAACTAAAAGATTAAGGAAATATTCTGTAGCTTCATAACCTTCAGGGGAGTTAAACGCAACCTTGCCGTCTGGGCCAACGATTTCGCCACCGTTTTGCCAGAACCAAGGAAGCCACTCAAATGAACCGCCCCAGCCGCCTAATAAGCCGTAACCACCTTGAGAGCCGTCAGACTTAGTGAGCTTAATTGAATACTCTTTGAATTCTTCCCATGTTGTCGGTGGTTTTTCAGGGTCTAAGCCTGCTGCCTTAAACATGTCTTTGTTGTAGAAAAGTACCATTGAGCCGGCATCAAAAGGCACGCCGTAAATTTCGTTGTTAAGTGTCGCTGCTTCAATAGGACCAGGGAAAAATTCGTCTTTCTTGTTGCCTAATTGCTTGGTTAACGGAACGATTAAGTCCATCGCCGCAAGTTGTGGCACCCAAACGTTGTCTGATAATAAAGCGTCAGGGCCGCCGCCGCCGTTTGCAGCCTGAATGTATTTATCTCTATAGCTGCTGCTGCCGTAAGGAACCGGGCTGAATGTAATTGTAATACCGGGGTTTGCGTCGGTAAATTTCTTTGTAGCTACAACAATCGGCGAGTTTTCCTTGTCTTTGTAAAACTCGTCATAAACCCAAATTTCCAAATTCGCTGTTAATTCCGGCTCCTTTGAAGGCTCTGGTGTAGGCGTAGGTTTTGGCGCTTCTGAGGCCGGAGCTTGTGAGGCTGGGGCTTGTGAGGCCGGAGCAGGCTCCTGTTTAGGAGCGCATCCTGCAAGCATTACCAGCGCAAGAGTTACTGATAATACAGATGCTGCTAAATTTTTTTTCATTTTAAAACCTCCTGATTTAAGATTTTGGTTTATTAAAACTAAGAGAACTGATGACATGTTTATTATTTTAATTAAGTAATTTATTAATTAATGTCCTCTTAGCAGAACACTGAAATTATGGCTAAACATCTGATACCCGGCAATTTTCTGCTTA
>CAZEYG010000309.1:0-3374 GCA_964516575.1 uncultured Defluviitaleaceae bacterium | reverse complement strand
AGCTTTTTGTCAAAAAAAAGCAGAAAAAAACCATGTATCCAGTACACGGATTTACAAATTATGCATGGGACAATCATTATAATAGGCAAAAGGAGAGATACTATGGGGAAAACGCTAACCAAAATAAGGCCCGGCGCAAAGGGAAGTGTTTTTATGCCCAGGCAGGGCGTAGGGGTTGTTGCGCTGGGGATATTCGGGTTTTTTATCGGCAGGGTTATCGTGCTTTATATGTTAAACCCGATAGCTATTGCGTACATATCAAGCTTTATCGGCAGTGGACCGCTTTTATATTTTTTAGCCGCCTGCTCGGGTCTTGGCCTTGCAACAAAACTTAAAGGCATCTATTTGATTAAATATATGCTTGGCCTTTTAATAATATGCAGCACAAATTTTTATTCCGTCAGAAAAAGCATAAAGCCCTCTGTTGTTATAAAAGCAGCTACCGGCGCTGTTGCTGTTTTCTTAGCCGGCGCTGTAGTTGCTGTTTACGAAAACCTTAGCCTGTATTTTGCGATTACGGCGCTTTTGGAAGCGGCATTAACCTTCAGCGTTACATATTTAATTAAAAAAGCAACAGACGTTATTTATACTAAACGTAAAAAGAAGCTGTTGGATACTGAGGAGCTAATCAGTGTTGCAATACTGTTCGGCGGAATAATCGCCGGCGCCGCCGACATATACGTAGGAGTTATATCACTAAGGCTGTTTTTTGTATCGGTTGTTTTATTGATAACGGGTTACAAGGGCGGAAGCGCCTTAGGAGCAACAGCCGGAACCCTTTTAGGTCTGTCACTTTACTTTTTAGGTTTTGGTGATATGAGTTTGGCTATAGTATACAGCGTAAGTGGTTTAGGCGCCGGGATGGCCTTCGGCAAAGGGAAAATATACAGCGCCGCTAGCTTTCTCGTAACCGGCTTCTGCTGCCTGTTTTTTGTCAACCGTGAGCTTTTGAGCTTTGAGCTTTTGTTTTCCGTTTTGTCGGCAGTTACAATGTTTTTCTTTGTGCCGGATAATTTTTACTTCAATATAAACACAGTTATGACAGCCGCTTCGGGAAACACCGACGACTATATCGCTAGGATAAAGGATATTACCTGCTACAGGCTCAACAACTTCGCCGCTACGTTTAAAAACATTGCAAGAACATTAAACGGTATAGAGGAAAAAAAGAGGTCACTGACCCAGAAGGATATTTCAAAGCTCATAGACGACTTAGCCGTTACGGTATGTATGAATTGCGGTTTGAACCAGTTTTGCTGGCAAAACGATTTTTATGAAACCTATCAAGCTGTGTTTTGCCTTCTAAGCGGCTGCGAAAAGAAGGGTACGGTAACAGTAGCGGATGTGCCGCCGTCGTTTTTTAATAAATGTACGTCCATACAAAAATTTGTTGATACAACAAACAAGCTCTTTGAGCTTTATAAAATAAATCTTACATGGCATAACAAAATAGTAGAAAGCAGAAGTCTTGTTTCCGGCCAGCTTATGAGTGTTGCAACTATAATAAAAAGCCTGTCTGACGAGCTTAGCTTTGATGTCAATTTCAAGCAGGATTTGGAGGAGGGTTTACTTACCGAGCTTTTAAAAAACAACGAGGAGGTAGACAGTGTGATTGTACTGGAAAATAAGCAGGGTAAGCTAGAGGTAAACATAAGCGGCAAAATATGTTACGGTAAAAAGAACTGTACAAAAGCTCTTATCCCTATAGTTAACAAAGTGCTGGGGCAGAAGATGGTAAAGGACAACGGGGAGTGTGTTTATAAAAAGGACAAGTGTTATTTGCGGCTTGTTGAGGAGCAAAAGCTGCGGGTTATAAGCGGGGTCGCAAGGGCTAACAAAACCGGAAGTAAGGAATCAGGAGACAGCTACTCTTTTATGGAGCTTAAAAACGGCCAATGCCTGATTGCCTTGTCTGACGGCATGGGTTCAGGTAAAAAAGCAAAGGAGGAAAGCGTAGCGGCCGTAGAGCTTTTAGAGGATTTAATAGAAAGCGGTTTTGACAAGGAAATTGCGGTTAAGATGATTAATTCCGTATTGGTGTTAAAAAGCAGTGAAGACAGCTTTTCCACCCTTGACATATGCGCTATTGATTTGTATTCGGGGCAGGCGGAGTTTATAAAAATAGGCGCGGCAGCCACATTTTTAATGCGGGACGGCGTTATACATACGATAAAATCCTCCACACTGCCGGTAGGCATATTAAAGGATGTTGACATAGAAATTAGCAGTAAAAAGCTTAAAGACGGCGATACTATAGTAATGGTAACAGACGGGGTAACGGAGGTGATGGGTGCGGAGTCAAACAAAGGCGAATGGCTGGCTGAGGTTATATCGTCAGCCGGGCGGACGAATGTTCAATCTATGGCGGAGCGGCTTTTAGAGGAGGCGGAAAAACGTTCTTTAGGTGTTATTAGAGACGACATGACTGTGATGGTTGCTAAGGTTAGCAAAAGGTAAGGGGGTTTAAAAAGCCCCGGCAAATTGAGCTCATGCCGGGGCAGTAATATTATTCGTTTTGTTTTTTGTCTTGTGTTTTGCTTTTGTTTTTCTCTTTATCAGCAGATTTCGTGTATGTTTTATTGCTCCATCTGCTTGCCAAGAAAGCCGGCGGCTGTCATAGCCAGTTTTCCCTCCACTTCGCCCATTTTTTTGTCCTGGGATAAAAATACGACAGCGCCCAAAACATCGCCTTCTGATATGATAGGTGAAATAAACTCGTGCTTGTAGCTTTCTGTATCGTCGTCCTCAAGTATTGGTATAAAACCTTGTTCGTTACGTGAAGCGGATACTGTGGCTCTTGTGGCTATGGCCTTTTCAAGAGCTGATGAAATATGTTTTTCCATAAAATCCTTTTTGCCGCTGCCGGAAACGGCTATTACCTGGTCTTTATCAACGATACAGGTAATATGCCCGGAGTTTTGGGAAAGGCTTTCGGCGTATTCTCTGGCGAAAGCACCTAACTCTCCAATAGGCGAATACTTTTTAAGTATTATTTCACCTTCACGGTCAGTAAATATTTCAAGAGGGTCGCCTTCCCGAATTCTAAGAGTCCGCCTTATTTCTTTGGGAATTACGACTCGACCTAAATCATCAATTCGTCTGACAATACCAGTTGCTTTCAAAAAAATTCCTCCTCGTATTTTTTAGTATACTTTTTTGTCAAGATAAAGGAGTAGCCGCTTTATACTAATCACCCATTTAAGAAAAGTTTATTGCGGTCACTTTTAATAATCTTTGCTTATAGCTCTATTATTTAACAGTATAAGTATTTTTATGCAAATAAAATATTTGGACGGTCCGCAACTAGTTATTTAAACTTTGCTGTCAGCCTTTTCCTTAATATGGCGTGCAATATAGATTATCGGAGTATCCAA
>CAZEYG010000308.1:0-3386 GCA_964516575.1 uncultured Defluviitaleaceae bacterium | reverse complement strand
GGGCTTTCGCGGACGGGAGAGCATATGCACAAGGTGCTCAAGATGTTTGCCGAAACGGATTCTAATTTCTATGATTGGCTGGAAATTGAGCTGGAGAAGCAGGCGCACAAGAGGGCGGCGTGAGGGGAACTATGAAAAACGGAGTAAGCTACTACACAAAGGGGTTCGCCCGCATAGAAGTGGGCTTCCCCGAGGATAACGTTTGCTGCCACTGGTGCCCGTGGTGCAAGGCCGAGTGGGGCATGAACCGCAGCAAATGCAGGCTGACGGATGAAGTGATATATGACACTGAGGCGCGAGGGCAGTTTTGCCCGGTGGAATTGGAGGGAAGCGATGAAGAAAATAAAACTTGAAGTACACAAAACAACGCCTATCAAAAACGGCATTGTACGCATAGATGAAGAGGCAATAGCCGTGATACACGCAATACAGGCTGAGACGGGGCTTTCGGCGCGAAAGATAGTAAGTGAGATGGTGAAGCAGGGCGAACGACATATAGAGATTACGGAGGTGTGATATGGGGATTCCGGTGATGATTTTGGGGCAGTCCGGCAGCGGCAAGTCCACCAGTATGAGAAACTTTAAAAAAGGGGAGCTGGGCATAGTGAACGTTATGCGCAAGCCTTTGCCGTTTAGAACGGAGATAAAACCGTTTAATTCGGACAACTATATGCAGATAGAGGAGGTTTTGAAAAAAGCAACTTCTAAATCTGTAGTGATTGACGATTGCCAGTACCTTATGGCTAACGAATTTATGAGGACGGCCAAGCAAACAGGATATCAGAAGTTTACCGATATAGCGTTGAATTTTTGGGCGCTGATCAGCACCGTGATTGACGAACTGCCCGATGATGTGATCGTGTATTTTATGGGGCACACCGAAGCGGACGCAAACGGCAATATAAAGCTGAAAACTATCGGTAAAATGCTGGACGAAAAAATAACCATAGAGGGTATGTTCACAATCGTGCTTCGAACGCAGGTGGCAGACGGTAAATATACATTTCGGACGCAGACAGACGGCATGGACACGGTGAAATCGCCTATGGGATTGTTTGAGACAATCGAAATCGAAAACGACTTGAAATTTGTGGATGATAAAATCCGTGAATATTACAACATCAAAATAAAGGAAGGTAAAACAGCATGAAAGCAATATCGGGAATGGAGAATGTGAAAGCGGCGGGAGAAGCACAGGAGCGGTTGCCTGTGGGCGGGTATATCTTGAAGGTTTTGAACGCCGAGGTTTTGGATTATAGCTGGGGTTCGGTGCTCAAAGTGGATTTCGACATAGCCGAAGGCGACTATGCCGGATATTATGCCGAGGGATATAAGATGCAGCAGCAGGAGGACAAAAAGTGGAAGGGCAGCTATCGCATGGTCATTCCCAAAGAGGGTGACGACAGCGACAAAAATATGTGGACTATGCGCAATTTCAAGCGGGATTACGAAGCGCTTGAGGATAGCAACAAGGGTTATCACTGGGATTGGGACGAAAGCAAGCTCAAGGGCAAACTGGTTGGGGGCGTGTTCCATGATTGTGAATATGATATAAATGGCGCCAATGGATTTTATACCGCCTGCCACCATTTCACGAGCGTGGAAAATATCAAGGAAGAAAAGTTCAGAGTGCCCAAACCGCGTATGCTAAAGCGCGACAATGCTCCGGATGGGCTGAATGTGGGTGATTTTAAACCTTTGGATGATGCGGAGTTGCCATTCTAAATGAATCATTTTGAAGTCGAGGCTGCTCTGAAAAGTATGACTATTTTAATAGACACAAGGGAGCAGGACACAAGCGCGTTGAAACGCCGAGTTGAAGCAATGGGCAAGCCCACCGAAAGAATAAAGCTCAACGTTGGCGACTACTCGTGCAAATGTCCGCTCCCGGAAGGAGGCGAGTGTTCTCTTGCTGATAGTGTGGCTATTGAAAGGAAGATGAATCTTGACGAACTGTGCAACTGCTTTGCTTCCGGACGCGGGAGATTCCAGCGAGAGTTCGAGCGTGCGGCAGAAAGTGGCATGACGGTATACCTCATAGTAGAGGATGCAAGCTGGGAATCGGTTTTTGCGGGAAAATATAGAAGCAGATATACGTCTAACGCGCTGGTAGCAAGCATACTGGCATGGACTGCGCGCTACAACATAAAGCTGATGTTTTGCAGGGCGGAAACTACCGGGCAGCTCATAAGCAAGATACTGCATTATGAACTCAAAGAGCGTTTGCAGAGCGGGGAGGCCGATAATGAATTTAGCGGAACAGCTTAAAGATACTGTTAATATGCTTGATGTAGTTGCAAAATATGGTTTTTCGCTTGACCGCAACCGCCGCATGATCTGTCCGTTCCACAAGGAAAAAACGCCCAGCTTCCAAGTGCACAAAAACGAGCGGTCTTGGAAGTGCTATGGCTGCGGTGAGGGCGGCACAGTGATTGACTTCATCATGAAGCTGTTTGGAATATCTTTTAGCCAGGCAATAGCACGAATAAATTACGATTTTGGGCTTGGGTTGAGCGCAGGCAGGCCAAGTATAGTACAGCGCTCTAAAATTGCCACAGAGCGGCGGCATCGGCAACAGCAGGAGCAAGACATTAGGCACGTATACAACACCGTTACAGACGAATACAGGCGGCTTGGAGCTATGTCTGAATTACCGTTTGATGAACAGGACGAATATCAGCTATGGCTGAAATGTGACATTGATATTCGCATTAAGAATTTAGAGGAAATACTTGATTACTACTATTGGGAAGGCGAGGCGGAGTGGTGGAAACGATACGGCAGTTTACTAAAGACGATTTTTTGAACACGCCTGCTCCGTATGAGCAGATATATGCTATAAAGGACGATAGTTTCAAATGCGAACAGCTTCAAAATATATACTCTGATATGGCTTTACGCGTGGGTGTGCGTAATTTCAAAACATTATACAAAGAATATGTGCGCGGGGTCAAACGCGCGGAAAAAAGTTCTTACGTTGACCATCCGACTAATTTTGAAGCCCAACCTTTGGAGCTTAACGCGGGCGACTGGAGCGCGGACGACAACGGCATATACGGCTACATGAAGGGGCAGGAAGTATTAGCTTGTGTACACCCTATAATGCCTGTGATGCGGCTTGTGAACGTTGACACGGGCATTGAGAAAATAAAGCTGGCATACCGAAAGGGCAAAGCGTGGCGGTATGCTTTGGTTGACAAAAAAGTGATTGCGTCCAACACGGGAATAATTGCGCTGGCAGACCTTGGAATAGCGGTCACAAGCGAAAATGCCAAATATCTCATTGGCTACCTGCACGACATTGAAAACTTAAATTACGATGTGATTCCCGAAAAAAACAGCGTGGGGCGGCTGGGATGGATAAACGAGGACGGGTTTTCACCCTA
>CAZEYG010000307.1:0-3402 GCA_964516575.1 uncultured Defluviitaleaceae bacterium | reverse complement strand
CTCTTGCCAAAAACGACCGTCTCATAACAGGCATAGAAAAAGAAAGAGCGCTTTTGATAGATGTTAAAAAGCGTGCGGATTATATAATCGATACATCAAACATATTAACCCGTGAGTTAAAGGAAAAACTGTCGGAGATTTTTTTGGAGCATAAAAAATTCGATAGCCTTATGATAACTGTTTTATCATTTGGGTTTAAATACGGCATACCTAGTGATTCGGATTTGGTTTTTGATGTTAGATTTATTCCAAACCCATTTTACATTTCAGAGCTTAAAGATCTTACTGGGAACGATATTGCCGTTAAAAATTATGTTATGAAATGGGAACAAAGCAATGAGTTTTTGGACAAGCTTTTGGATATTGTATCTTTTTTGATACCAAACTATATAAAGGAAGGCAAAAACCAGCTTGTTATAAGCATCGGCTGCACAGGTGGCAAGCACCGCTCAGTAACGCTTGCTAATGCACTGCATAAGGAGCTTAAGCTGCGAAATAATTCCGTTAATATTAACCATAGAGATATTTATAAAGCGATGGGATAGAATATGTCATTTTCCTTTGAAGTAAAAAAAGAGCTTTGTAAGCATAACACAAGCGGCAGACATTGCCAAATTGCAGAAATTTGCGGAGTAATAAACAGCTGTGGGGTCATAAACTCCAAACCTTTGCGAGTAAAAATGCATACGGAAAACGCCTTTGTAGCCAAACGCATTTATGGCCTATTAAAAGCCAGCTTTGATGTTTGCTGTGAAATAACAGCAACTAAAAGCCTCCAGCTAAAAAGAGGCCGGGTATATGAGGTTTTAATAAGTGACAGCCAGTCCGCTGAAAAGGTTCTTTTGGCGACGGGAATACTTAATAAAAACGACGGTGTTAGCTTAATCAAGAAATCTGTTAATCCGCTGGTTGTAAACAGCTCATGCTGCAAAAGGGCATACATCAGGGGAGCGTTTATAACAGCCGGCTCATTAACCGCTCCGTCTAAGACATACCATCTGGAATTTGTAACAGGCGACCATGGTCTCAGCCTAGAGCTTTCGGCTCTAATTAATTCTTTTGGCCTTAATTCAAAAGTTATTGAAAGAAAAGGACATTTTGTAGTATACTTAAAAGAAGCAGAAAACATTGCAGACTTGCTGAACATTATGGAAGCGCCTCTTTCGCTCATGGATTTGGAAAATGTGCGTATATTAAAGGATGTGCGGAACAATGTAAACAGAAGAGTTAACTGCGAAACGGCAAACCTGAATAAAACCGTCAGCGCCGCCGTAAAGCAAATAGAAGACATTGAATATGTTGTAAAGGCAAAGGGGTTTGAGTTTTTAAGTGAGCCGCTTGAAGAAGTAGCGCGCATTCGTCTTCAAAACCCGGACGCTACCTTAAAAGAAATTGGCGAAAAGCTTTCGCCAAACGTCGGCAAATCAGGCGTTAATCACAGGCTTAGAAAAATCAGCCAAATTGCTGATAGTTTAAGAGGGGGATTATTATGACAGAGCAACAAGTTACAATAACCATTGATTTAGAGGCAAGGACTGCTGCAATGTTTGTTCAGACCGCCAGCAAATTTACCAGCAGCATAAAGCTACAGTCCGATAACCGTACAGTTAATGCAAAGAGTATTATGGGTATTATTTCTTTGGGTATTTCAAACGGTCAGGATGTAACTATTTTTGCCGATGGCAGCGACGAAAAGCAAGCGGCTTCTGAGTTGGAGAGCTTTTTAAAGGGCGGGTCAAATAACTAAGCAACCTATTAAAACAAGTTATACTAAAAGGTTTTTTTGTTGTGCAAACAATTATTTTTAATAGTACACTCGAACACAAAGGATGTGCTCTTTATGCTGAGTAAAATAGATTTAAACCAAACCCTTGATCAAAAAACCTATAAAGCCGAGCTTAAACGTTTGGAGGTTACGCTGGCTGAATTACAGCGCAAAATTAAGGAGCTTAAAATACCTGTTATAATAGCTATTGAAGGCTGGAGCGCTTCCGGCAAGGGTAATCTTATAAGCAGAATTGTTTACCCTTTAGATCCAAGGGAATTTAATGTTTATACTATGTCAAAAGTAACTGAGGACGCCCAAATGAGGCCGTTTTTATGGTCTTTTTGGACAAAAACCCCTCTGAAGGGCAGAATGACAATTTACGATAAAACATGGCATAGAGTAGCACTGCCTTTTTTGGGTACTGCTTGGCAGTTAAAAACTAAAGAACGAGAGGGCTTCTATTACGATATTAACCAGTTTGAGAAGCAGCTTTATGATGACGGTACCCTTTTAATTAAGCTTTTTTTGCATATAGGAAAAGACGAACAGAAAAAACGGTTTAGGGAGCTTGAAAAAAAGGCGGATACAAAATGGAGAGTAAATGAAAAGGATTGGGAGCAAAACGAGAACTACGAAAAATGCTTAAAGGTTTTTGAAAATATGATTCAGCAGACAAACAGCGGCGAAAGCCAATGGTCTGTCATAGAAGCAAATGACAGAAGGTTTGCAATAATTAAAGCCTATAAGGTCATTATAAGCAAAATAAAGGCAGAAATTGAAATCCGGCTAATGGAACAAGAAATCAAAAAACATGAAATAAAAGCTGTTGCAACAGATAGCTCCGAAATGCCATCGGCTATTTCGATACTTAGCTCGATTGATTTAGACAAAACCATAAGTGACGAAGAATACAAAGAAAAAATAAAATTCTATCAGAAAAAAATTTCTGACATAGGATATAAGTTATATACAAAAAGACGTTCGGTTGTCATGGTTTACGAAGGCTGGGATGCGGCCGGAAAAGGCGGAAACATAAAACGACTTACAGAAGAACTTGATCCTCGGGGTTATGAGGTTGTGCCGATTGCAAAACCCACTCAGGAAGAATTGGATCACCATTATTTATGGCGATTTTTTAATAAAATGCCAAAGGATGGGCATATTGGGATATTTGACCGTTCTTGGTATGGCCGTGTTTTGGTTGAAAGGCTTGAAGGGTTTTGCTCAACAAAATCGTGGCAACACGCCTACAAGGAAATCAACGACATGGAGCTTCATTTAAGCAACCATGGAGTAATTATTTTTAAGTTTTGGTTCCAAATAGATAAAGAAACACAGCTAAAAAGATTTACCGATAGAGAAAACGATTCTAATAAATCCTACAAAATGACAGATGAAGATTGGCGCAACAGGGAGAAATGGGATTTGTACGAAAAAGCCATAGACGAAATGCTTTTTAAGACAAACACAAGTTATGCGCCATGGGTTATCATCGAATCAAACAATAAAAAATATGCAAGGATTAAGGTGTTGGAGATTGTTACGGGTGAGCTGGAAAAAGCGTTGAAATAAAGTTAATCCAGACCTAATATTAAGGTTAAGCAAAATTTCCTTGCATAAATAAAATGTCCTCG
>CAZEYG010000306.1:0-3413 GCA_964516575.1 uncultured Defluviitaleaceae bacterium | reverse complement strand
TCCTCTTTATCAATAACCCGCACTACTTTACCTTCCTTGAACTCGTCAAAGCTCTGTTCTGTCTTTTTGAACAAGTCTAAAGATGAAACGGAATAACTTATATAAGGTATTTTTAACTCGTTTAACATGCTTTGGGCTGTGGCTTTCATGCTTTCGGCATCCTCAAAGCGTCTATCAACCCAAATAACTTCTTTCATGCCGTAAGTGCCTACAGTATCAGCTTGTAGATATGGCACGTTGTTATTAACGCTCTCGATGGTTAATTGGTTATCGCCTTCGCCATATCCAAGCGGGTATATGCGCGTTACAAGGTTAGAAGGGTCAACGTATTTTTCAATGGACTGCATATTTTTTCTATACCGTATTTCACAGCCTACCCCCGTTTCTGCCGCCACAAGGTTAATAGTCCACGGATAACTTGTAGTGTCATAGGTAAAATGGTAGTCCTCAATAAAAGGTTTGGGAATTGAGAATAACGCACTACAGAGGTTTTCATTTTCCCACTTATATAAAAACTGCT
This sequence comes from uncultured Defluviitaleaceae bacterium, assembly GCA_964516575.1. Lineage (GTDB taxonomy): Bacteria > Bacillota > Clostridia > Lachnospirales > WRBF01 > CAZEYG01. The sequence goes on along the minus strand of CAZEYG010000306.1, from coordinate 2,893 downwards.
TGCTAAAGTCGCATTTTCCAAGTTTCCAGTTTTTTGTTGTCTGCTTGTTAAGCACATAGTTGATTACTGTAGGTGTGTATACGCCAATATTGCCTATTTCGTGATACTTAAAAAGCACATTATCAATGAGGGTAGCTATAACATGCTCGCATTCATATGTAACATATCCGTTTGCCGCCCGCGATAATGTAGACGGCAATATTCTGAACAACTCAACCCGCCGCTTACCATCGTATATTTCAACATAGTTAAACGGTTTGCAATATGCGTTTTTGGGGTCATCTGCCGGAAGCGTGAAATTTGCTGTCCACAATCCGTTATAAACTTGCCTATAGCCTATTTTTACCGCTTTATCTAAGAAACAAAGCCTTTTCATGCTTTGGTCGAATACTTGCGGTATGTTTGCGTTTCCCACAACTTCACCCCATTACAAATAAGCGTCTTTCCACAAGATTTTAATGTCTACCTTGTCGTTTGGGTTTGCGCTTGTGTAAATAATATCGTTCTCATGCGGATTGAATAAGAAAAATTCGCTATCCCTGCTTAAATACTGAACTACGTTTTGTCCGTTTAGCGTTACGGTCATTTCGTCTGTGTTTATAATAAGCTCATCGCCCGTTCTTAAAATAATCCCGGGTAAACTTATATATTCTTCTTGATACGTCTTGAAGCCTTCGCTTGAAGCTTTAAGGGTTAAAACTGCTATTCCGCTAATGCTTTTTTTCGCAACAACATTACCGTTTGAGGTAATAGAAAATATGGCATTGCCCTTAAATGGCTTAGAATTAACTAAAAAACCATCTATGAGCAATGCCATATTGGAATTTCCGCTAAAAAGGCTCGTGTAATTCATATTTCCGCTTGCAAATAGCCCCGCTTCCGCTTCGCCCTGCAAGGTGCTTATAGCGTTTATATTTCCCACCGCTTCAAGCGATATATCAATGAAGCCATAAAAATTTACGCTTTTTTCAATGCATGATACGTTGAACTTGCCTTTATTAAAGGGCTGTCGGTTAAACATCCCGCCGCCCTCCCTTTTTTACTAATCCATAGAGATAGTAAGCGCGTTCACGTTAAATTTTGCTTCATCGCCGCTTTCAATAAGCTTTGGTACAGGAACGGGCGCATATGCTAATAGCTCACCGCCTGTTAATGCTGTGCGTATACCGAAATGCGATATTGTACCCCAATTTGCCGATGCAATAGGGAAGCGTATTTCAGCGTTGTTTTGTATCGTTCCTTTGCCGCCTGTTTGTTTTGGGGCTGTAAAACCTATTGGCATACGCTGATAACCGCCGCCCTGTATCTCCGTACCCGTGTCGCTGTCTGTTGGGTCTGATATGTAGAGGGCTAAATATAGTTGCGATGGCGATGGTATGTTTCCGTTTCTGAAAAAATGGTTTAATACAGCTTCCTCCAAATAATTACTCGCATTCATTATCTGTTTACCGCCTTTCTTGTTATCGTTATGTTGCTGATGTTTATACCGCCTGTGTTTTTAATGATTATTATACAGGGCGTTGGCTGTGATCCTTTGCTTATTACTTGCATTTCGTTACCACTACTAACGCCCGTGTATATGTTTTGCAGATAATTAATAGATGTAGCAAACGGCTGACATTCAAATGTAACAGATGCCCGCTTCGCTCTAATTAATTGCTCTGCGCTTACCGCTTCATATACCCGCGCACTATAGGCTTTATCCGGCTCATCGTCAAAAATCAAAATACCTTTGCCGCTTAACCAGTAGGCTATATCCCGCGCTTTTAACTGCAAATTTGAAACATTATCGCTTATAAAGCCAATATCAACCGTTATTTGCCTTGTGTTGTATGTTTCGTTGCCATAATCAACCGTGCCATGTCTACCCGTTATTTCATAGTCGTTACGGCGCAAGGAGGGAAGTAGCCCACGCGCCGCATTTTCCATCGCTATGTCAAACTCTCTGCTATGATTATTGTTAAAGAAAAATCCTACTGTCATGTTAAGGCTATCCCTCCTATCCGGCTACTTTGGTTTACAGACTGGCTAATTTGCCTTATTACTTCCTTTGCAACTTTCTGTATGTCGCTTTCTTCGCGAATTACAAAGGAATTGCCCGTTATTACAATGTCCGGCGGCTTACTGTTTGCTTGTTCGGATTGCACATCTACCACCCTGTTAATGTTGCTTTTCATGTCGGGTAAAGCATTTTGCATACTGTCTAATACGTCTTTCGAGTTTGTTATTAGCTCTGTGGGGTCAATTTGAAGGCTGTCGGCTACATTTTCGGAAATGCTCTTAGAGGTTTTAATAAGCGCATCCGCTTGTGAGTTAAGCCCGATAACCATACCTTCACCAACCCATGAAAAATACTGCATCATAAGCCTTGATGGTGACGATATGCCGAAAAACTTTTTAATGCTGTCCGTAAATCCGCTAATCATGTTTGTAACTGTGTTCTTTACCGCTTCTGTTTGGCTTTTTAATCCTTGAATTAAACCTCCAATAATATCCGCGCCTATAGATACCATGCCGGATATTGAATTTTTGAATAAGTCAAGCAAGCCGCTTAGAAGTGTTCCCGCCACGCTTTTAATGCCCTCCCAAGCGTTAGAGAATATGCTTTTAATGCTATCCCATGCCCCCTGCCAATCGCCTTTTAAAACGCTTGTAAATAGGTTTATGGCATCGCTTATAATTTTAAGGGCTGTATTGACAACAGTTTTTATAACCTCAAACGCCGTGCTTATAATGGTTTTAACATTATCAAAGCACATTTTGAAATAGGTTTTTATAGTTTCGCCCCATTTATTCCAAAAGTCTTTTATAGCGTTAAAAACCGTTTCAGCCAATTTTTTAACATTTTCAAAAAGTGTAGAGAAAATAGGCGCAACTGCCGACGCCCAATCCG
>CAZEYG010000305.1:0-3414 GCA_964516575.1 uncultured Defluviitaleaceae bacterium | reverse complement strand
TGTTTCTTTTAAAGAATCTGCTTCATTTTGTTTTTGCTTATTAACCTCTTCTTGCTTTTTCTTTAAATCCGTCATGCTTGTAGCGTTGACTGGTGAAGCAAAGGTTAAAAACATCAAAAGCCCCATTATTAAGGAGTATAACTTAATGCCGGGTTTCCCGGCGGTTTTTTTACATAAAGCATTCTTCAATATTCCGTCACCCCCCGAATGCCATAGTTCATTATACCTTTAAATGCCTTCGCATGGACGTAATGCTTCCAACAGCGCCTATCACAACGCCTATAATAAGCGATACAGGTGTTATAAAGAAGAATATTCCAACAGCAGATCTAAAGGTTATAAGGTTTTGAAGTAATTTAACGTTAGCGTAAACAACATCAACTATTTTGCTATAACTAAGCCAGCAAATAGCAATTGGTATTAAAGCGCCAACAAGCCCGATAAGAATTCCTTCTATAATAAAAGGCCAGCGTATAAACCAATCCGTGGCGCCTACATATTTCATAATGTTTATTTCGGTCTGCCGGCTGTTAACCGTAAGCTTAACGGTATTTATTATAAGCACAACGGAAACTACAATAAGCACGAGTATAATAAATATACTTACTATCCTAATGCCTTTATTGATTGTAATAAGCACGTTAACAATTTCGGATTCATGTCGGATTTCTTCAATACCCTTTGCGTCCAGCTCATTGATTTTAGAGACAACCAACCTTTGATTACCCGGGTCGTCTACTTTAATGTCAAAAGAACGAGGCAGCGGATTATCCTTTTCAAGGCCGGCCAGTATTCCCGTCGTATCATTAAGAGCTTCGGCAAGGCTTTCCAGCGCTTCATCTTTTGAAACATACTTAACCTCACTGACATGATCAATTCCGGCTATTTTAGCGTAAAGATCGTTAACCTCTGCCGGAGTAATTTTCTCATCCAACAAAACAGTGAAACCAATAGTTGCGCCGAACTGCTGCAATATGTAGTCTAAATTTGCAGCTACGCAAAAGGAAACGGTCAAAATAAAAATACATGAGGCAACAGTTGCAACTGAAGCAAACGTCATAAGGTTGTTTCTAAACAAGTTTGTAAAAGCTTCCTTTATATAGTATCTAAGACTCCTAAATTTCATCACTATAGCCGCCCTTTTCTATGTCACGAAGCAGCACTCCGTTACGCATGGTAATAACACGCTTTTTCATTTGGTCTACAATTTCTTTTGCATGGGTAGCCACTACAACCGTAGTGCCTCTGTCGTTTATATCCTCCAAAAGATTCATAATCTCCCAAGCTGTTTGGGGATCCAAATTCCCCGTAGGCTCGTCTGCTAAAAGCAGGCTTGGTTTGTTTACTATAGCTCGGGCTAAGGCTGTCCTTTGCTGCTCGCCGCCTGAAAGCTGGTTCGGAAAGGCCTTTGCCTTTTTCTGCAGCCCAACCATTGATAACACAGCCGGCACGTTTCTCCTTATTTCCCTGCCGCTTGCCTCAACAATCTGCATTGCAAAGGCAACGTTTTCATAAACGGTTTTATTCTTAAGCAAACGGAAATCTTGAAACACAACGCCCATTCGCCGGCGAAAATAAGGCACTTCCTTACGCGTCAGCTCGTTAAGGTTGTATCCGTTCACAAATATTTCACCTTCCGTCGGCTCAAGCTCCTTGAGCAAAAGGCGAGACAGGGTAGATTTACCGGAGCCGCTCATGCCGACTATAAAGGCAAATTCACCCTTTTCGATTTTCAGCGAAACGTTCATCAGGCCTTTTGCACCATTTTCGTAGATTTTTGTAACATCTTTAAGCTCTATCAATTTTCATCTTCCTTATCGCTTTTAAGCTGCTTTGTGCCTGTAAAATCTGCTTAATATAAGAATTTTTCCTTATATTCCATATACTTACTAACCATAAGGGTTATTTTAAAAATAATTGCATCGTCAAAATTTCTAAGGTCAAGACCGGTCATCTTTAAAAGCTTATCCAACCTGTAGACCAATGTATTTCTATGAATATAAAGCTGCCTGGACGTTTCGGAAACGTTCAGGTTGTTTTCAAAAAACTTGTTTGCCGTAGCAAAGGTTTCCTCGTCAAACTGGGACAAGGAAAGACCATGAAGCACTTCATTGACAAACATTTTGCAAAGGGGCGTCGGAAGCTGGTATATGAGTCGGCCTATGCCAAGCTGCTCGTAGTTAACAATACTTCTATTGGCCTCGAATATTTTTCCTACTTCAAGCGCCATTTTAGCTTCCTTATAAGAAGAGCTTACGTTTTTAAGATCTACAACCACCGTACCGATAGCGATAAAAACGTTACACATAGCCTCTGAGCTTAACGTATCGTAAATGGATTTTGCTATAATTTCTATTTCTTCCTTGCCGTCCTTTTCTCTAAGTTCCTTGACAAGAATAATACTTCGTTCGTCAACAGCGGTAACAAAATCCTTTTGTCTTTCCGGGAAAATGTTTCTTACGATTTCGACAACGTTCATTTCTTTGTCAATTTCCGCTTCGATTAAGTATACTACACGTCTCAGGCTGTTTTCAATATGCAGCTTTTTGGCTCTGTTGTAAATGTCTACCAAAAGCAGATTATCCAGCAGCAGGTTCTTAATGAAGTTATCCTTGTCATAACGCTCCTTGTACGCCACAAGTAGGTTTTGAAGCTGGTACGCAGTTATCCTTCCGATAAGATAAGACTCCTCGGCTACCCCCTTGATTATAACAACGTACTCAGCTATGCCGTTGTCAAAAACCTTAAAATACTGATACCCTTGTATGCTTTGGCTTTCTGCCTGAGAGGCAAGGAAGTCTTCAATGCCGTCAATTTGTCGGCCAAGCATTTCTTCCTCTGTGCTTGCAATAACTTTCCCTTCGCGCTCTATGACGGATATTTCGTGTCTAGTAATATTTTTAAGACCATCAATAGTGCTCTGTAAAATTTGATTAGAAACCATAAGACACCCCTTTGTAATATTTTGTACATATATTTGTAACAACTTATGCCGCAGATTAAATGAGCAAAAGAGTATGACAAAACCTCCTGTTCGTAAGCCGATTTGTAGTCATACCGAAAATCATAGCTTTATGACAACATAATTATATAATATATTATTAAAAAAAGAAAGTAACTATTTTAAAAAAATTATTACATTTTATTAAAACCAAAGTAACCTTCTATACCCCTACCCCTTGCCGCAAAAAATTTCAGTATTAATTTTAACGTTTTGACTATAATAATCTATAGATAATACTTAATCAAATTTATCACTATATTGGTTGCAACCAATCAAAGAAAATGGTATAGTATTCCAATGTGGCTACATGTTAATTTATATGCTTTCATCAAAATTGTTAAATGTTCACAAATTTTCAAAATTATTTAATATTTCTCTTTTATTTATTTGAATAATATGTTATAATGTGG
>CAZEYG010000304.1:0-3424 GCA_964516575.1 uncultured Defluviitaleaceae bacterium | reverse complement strand
TTGCTATTGTATTGACTGTAATAGGTTACTGGACTGGCGTTTATACGGCTTAACGAAATACTGATATAGAAGGGAAAGATATTTAGACATGAGTAATTTAAAGTATACGGAATCTATTGCTAAAATTATAGAAGCTATTGACCGCACTCAGGCGGATAATATTAAAGCGGCGGCGGAGTTATGCGCTGAGGCGATTGCCGCCGGTAAAATGGCGCATTTGTTTGGAAGCGGCCATTCTGTGCTACCGATTCAAGATATGTTCCCTCGTTACGGCGGCGTTGTTGGCTGGCATCCGCTGATGGATCCAAGACTGATGTGGTCTAACGTTATCGGCCCGGGCGGCGCAAGAGAGCTGCTTTGGATTGAGCGCCAAGAAGGTTATATCCAAAACTTCTTGCAAAGCTACAAATTCCAAGAAGGTGAGACTATGGTGGTTTACTCCCACGGCGGGCTTAATGCTGCGCCTATAGAGGCTGCCATGTACGCTAAGGAGCGTGGTCTTAAAGTCATTGTAATCACCAGCGGCGAAAACTACAAAAAAGCAAAGGCAAACCATTCCTCCGGCAAAAAGCTGGGTGATGTGGCGGATATAATGATTGATAACTGTTGCCCGCTTGAGGATTCACTTGTTGAAATCCCCGGTTATCCGCAAAAGGTTGGTGCTTCAAGTACAACCGCCGCCGTTGTTATAACACAAGCCCTTGCAGCAGAAACAGCGCTTCTGTTGGAGAAAAAAGGTCACAAGCTGTATGTTTTTGTGTCACCGAACGTTACAGAATGCCCTCCGGGATATATGCATGAGGTTTATGCGGATTATACACGCCTTGTGCGTAGTTGCGATAACTAAGCGATTCTTTACAAATTAAGCGTTATTGACAAAAGGTCTGTTGCTTGTTATGCTGCAACAGACCTGTTCCTTTTTAACATTTTAACTTTTCCAGCATTAGGAGTTGATTGTTTTGCCAAACTTATTATAGCCGGTCACGGCGGCTACGGCACAGCCATTAAAAACACCCTTGCTATGCTTATTGGCGAAACACCTGGGGTCGTATACGTAGACTTTAACATGGAGGATGATTTGGCCGCATTAACCGAAAAGCTGCAAAAGGCTCTTGAATCATGTGAAAATGACGATGTGCTTTTTGCATGTGACGTTGCGGGGGGAAGTCCATTTCGCCAAAGCGCAATATTATGCCTGCAAGCACCGGGCAAATACTTTGCGGTTGCGGGGTTTAATGTTGCCGCCTATGCCGAGATGGCTTATAACCTTGAGCTTTCTGCCGCCGAGTTGCTTTTGCTTGGTGAGGAAACAGCTCATGCGGCAATCATGCGCTTTCCTGAAAGTCAGCAGTAGGAGGTTTTTATTTGAAATACAAGGCATTAGCAGTAGATATAGACGGCACTCTGCTTTGCGGCGAGCGCCCATGGCTGACAGAGCCGTGTTTATATGCCCTTCGCCAATTGCAGCTTATAGGTGTCCCGGTTATTGTATGCACAGGCCGTGGAGGTTTTGCCGCCGGGGCAGATACACTGTCAGGATTTAAGGCTGACTACATAGTTTGTGCAAACGGAGCGTGTGTCCTTAACAATTTGGGTGAAACGATACATGCTAAACATCTTACATTAGCGCAAGCAAAGACATTAACGGAATACAGTATACAACACGGCTTTAATCTGACTTTTGCCTTTGAGGACGCTTACTATGTTTATAGCGGTTATCCCAGTTTTGTTGACTACTACCGTGAAAATTCAGGGGATCCCTCTTGCCTTATAGACTGCGCCGAACGCACCCGTCATCTAAAAAGCCTGCCCATCGGCGCATACGCACTTATGCCACCCGATACGGCAAAAGTCATTATACCGGCGATGCCGGAGCTACGTTTTATGGAAACGGCCAAAAACGCCTTTGATATCTGTGACAACACAACGGGTAAGGTATCTGGCCTGAGTTGGTTGTTAAACCGGCTGGGGTTGGATTGGGGCAGCGTCGTAGCAATCGGTGACAGCGCTAATGACATTGAAATGCTGCGGGCAGCCGGTCTAGGTATTGCAATGGGTAATGCGCCGGATAATGTCCGCCATGCTGCCGATATTGTAACAGGAACGGTTCTTGAGGACGGAATCCTAGAACCGCTAAGGCAATTTTTTGGAATCAATCTTTTGGAATAGAGTATAATCAGAGGCTGCACGATGTTATGCTGTGCAGCTAAGGTTGTTGATAAAGTGGCTTCGCCACTTTGTCGAATGATTAATGAAGAAATGCCTCACATTACACGGCATTTCTTTGCGTTTTGGCCGGAATAAATCCGCCCAAAACGTTTAAAGTCTGCGACGCTAAAACCTAAAAGACTTAGTTGTCGACACTCTGGGCTGCACAACGTTATGTTGTGCAGCTTTTTATAGTAGAAGAACAACTTAATATTACGGCGGCAATTAAATATGTCATTAATTTTGCCGACATAACCCCTTAGGAGACGCAAGGCTCCATTGAACGCTAGAATCAGGATTGATAGAACAATAGAACATTTCATTGCTCGTTTTTGCATAAATATTCATAGAGTTAGTTAATACTGATTCTCTAAAAATATTTTGCATAATATCTCTAGAATAAAGGGGTAAAAAACATTTGGCCTACATATTCTATAAGATTGAAACGGTGGTGATAAAATGGCAAAATCAAAAGCCAAAAGCATGGCGGACGACAGAAAAGTCGCTGTCTATGCCAGAAAGTCAAAGGTCACAGAAACAGGTAAAAGTATTGAGATACAGAAAGAAAAATGTATTGCTCTTGCTTGCGCTCAATTTGACGTTACGGTCGATAATATTTTAATCTACGAGGACGAGGGTAAAAGTGGTTTTTATGCCGACAGACCCCAATATCGAAAGATGTTAAGGGACATTGAGAGTAATAAAATAAAAGCGGTTGTCTGTTACAAGATAGACCGTATCTCTCGCCGTACCGTGGATTTGCTTAATCTTGTTTCACAGATGGAGCAGAAAGGCATTGCGTTTGTATCTGTAAGTGATAGAGAATTAGACACAAGCTCACGCACAGGGAAAATCATGATTTCCCTACTCAGTGCCATTGCTGAGTTTGAACGTGACATTATCGCCGAACGTATCACGGATAACATGTATGAACTTGCCAAGGAGGGGCGCTGGTTGGGCGGTGAATGTCCCCTTGGGTACTATTCTAAAAAAGAAAAACTGCTAATTGGCGGTAAGAAAACAACTATTAATCATTTAGAGCCTGTGGTCGAAGAACAAAGAGTTGTTAAAAAGCTTTTTGAGGCCTTTTTGGGAACAAGCTCCCTTACCGGCACGGCTACGACATTAAACAACGAAGGCTTCAAGACCAAAAAAGGTAAGGACTTTACGCTGATTGCTGTTAAGAACATTCTGCAAAACCCTGTTTATGCAGTTG